>CATWBR010000190.1 GCA_958349075.1 uncultured Clostridium sp. | reverse complement strand
TAGCACAAGATTAAAAAAGAACCACTAGAAATACAAATTTTGTAAGATTTTGTCTATAATCTTAAGATTTTTATATTGCCGCCAAATTATCCCCGTTAAACGCGCTCCGCCATACACGGAAACGGCAGAAACACCGTTTCGCAGTACTTGGAAAAAACTAAAACCCTAAAACAGTTCAACCAGTTCCCCGGCCGATATCTGCTCTGATACGGGCATCAAAATCCCGTTTTTCATCACATGAAGCTGTGTGCACACGGACAGTTCCCCTATCTCATGGGAGGTCAGAATTACGGTGCCGCCTCTTTTTAAATAATTCCGGATATAGGTAAGGATCTCTTCTTTTGCCCCCAGATCCAGGGCCGCTCCCGGCTCGTCCATAATCAACAGGGAAGCCTGGTTGGAGAGCGCGGAGGCGATGCTGAGTCTTTTCTTCTGGCCGCCCGAAAGTTTTCCGGCCGGCGTGTCCAGGAATTCCGAGAGACGTAAAAACTTTCCGACTCCCTCCTCCAGATCGCGTTCCATTTCTTTTTTATCCCCTTTAAACCACAGCCTGTAATTATCCCGCGCAGTCAGCTCCGGTATCAACGGATTGTCCTGCGGCACGTATGCGGCATTCTTCTCAAAAACCTTTCTGTTCCCAACCGCTTCCACGCCATCAAACAGGATACTGCCCTTATCCGGCTGGTTCACTCCCGCCAGTATGGACAGAAGCGTCGTCTTGCCGCAGCCGTTTCCGCCCGCGATGCCGATGCACTGTCCCGGCTCTGCTTTAAGTGAGATTCCGTCAAGTATCTGTTTCTTTTTATAATGTTTAAATATTTCCCGTACTTCCAGCATAAGTCATTCTCCTGTCTCAAGTGATATGTATGTCATTTTGTAACTGGCGATATTATTCCTTACCGCCTCAGTGCGATCCTCGCGGATCGTTTTTATTTCATAGGATGAACTTTCCTATGAAATAAAGAAAGCCGCTGCAAAAACCTGGTGGTTCCGTTCTGCAGCAGCTTTTTTATTGAAGACGGTGCTCTGTGCGCCGAGCGTACAGGTTACCGTTTCTGGAAATTATTCCGCTTTATCTTCTTTTTTGTCAGCCTTTGGAGCCAGATCGCCCGGTTTCATGCTGAGGTTGATTCTTCCCATCTTATCAACTTCAATTACCTTAACGGTAACTTCGTCGCCGATGTTCACAACGTCTTCCACTTTTCCAACTCTCTTATCGGACAGCTTGGAAATGTGAACCATGCCGTCTTTGTTCGGTGCCAGCTCTACGAAAGCGCCGAAATTCATGATGCGGACAACGGTTCCCGTCATAACCTGGCCAGGTTCGATCTCTGTGACAATGCTCTTGATAATATGAAGAGCCTTATCGATCATCTCTTTGTCTGTACCGCATACGGAAACGGTTCCTTCGTCGTTGATGTCAATCTTTACGCCGGTCTGCTCGATAATCTTGTTGATTACCTTGCCCTGCTTGCCGACTACATCGCCAATCTTCTGAGGATCGATGGAAATCTGCTCGATCTTCGGAGCGTACTTGCTTAATTCTTTTCTTGGCTCTGCAATAACCGGTTTCATTATATCGTCAAGGATATGAAGTCTTGCTTCCCTTGTCTTGGTAATTGCCTCCTCGATGATCGGGCGTGTAAGTCCGTGGATTTTAATATCCATCTGGATTGCAGTGATACCCTTATGAGTACCGCCTACCTTAAAGTCCATATCTCCAAAGAAGTCTTCCAGACCCTGGATATCAGTTAATACAACGTAATCGTCGTCTGTGTCGCCTGTCACAAGTCCGCAGGAAATACCGGCTACCGGAGCCTTGATCGGAACACCTGCCGCCATCAGGGACAGTGTGGAAGCACAGATACTTGCCTGGGATGTGGAACCGTTGGATTCCATCGTCTCGGAAACGGTACGGATTGCGTATGGGAATTCCTCTTCACTGGGAAGTACCGGAAGAAGAGCTCTCTCTGCCAGCGCGCCATGGCCGATCTCACGGCGTCCCGGTCCTCTGGACGGTCTTGTCTCGCCTACGGAGTAGGACGGGAAGTTGTAGTGGTGCATATATCTCTTTAATTTCTCGTTCTCATCAAGTCCGTCTAACTTCTGCTGTTCGGAAAGAGGAGCCAGTGTACAGATATTTAAAATCTGGGTCTGTCCACGTGTAAACATACCGGAACCGTGTACTCTCGGAAGCATGTCAATCTCTGCTGCAAGGTGGCGGATCTGCGTAAGCTCACGGCCGTCAGGACGCTTGTGATCCTTTAAAATCATCTTGCGGACCGTCTTCTTCTGGTACTGGTAAATAGCCTCTCCCAGAACTTCAAGCCACTCTTCATTGTCTGCAAACGCCTCTTCCAGACGGGCTGTGATAACCTTGATGTTAGCCTCACGCTTCTGCTTCTCGTCTGTAAATACGGCCTCCTCCATCTCAACAGGAGGAACGATCTCTTTGATTGCCTCAAAAAGCTCTGCCGGAACTGCGCAGCTCTCATAAGTGTGTTTTTCTTTACCGCACTCTGCTACGATTGTATCGATAAATTTGATAATTTCCTGGTTTACTTCATGTGCCTTGAAGATTGCCTTGATCATGACGTCTTCCGGAACTTCATTGGCTCCTGCCTCGATCATGATGACTTTCTCTCTGGTGGAAGCCACCGTAAGAGCCATATCGGAAACCTTCTTCTGTAAATTGGTCGGGTTTACGATCAATTCACCGTCGAGCATTCCAATCTGGGTCGTTGCACACGGGCCGTCGAACGGGATGTCGGAGATGCAGGTTGCGATTGCGGAACCCAGCATCGCTGTGTATTCCGGGCTGCAGTCCGGATCTACGGACAGAACCAGGTTGTTCAGCGTTACGTCGTTTCTGTAGTCCTTCGGGAACAGAGGACGCATCGGACGGTCGATAACACGTGATGTCAGCACGGAATTCTCGGATGCCTTACCCTCACGCTTATTGAAACCTCCCGGGATCTTGCCTACGGAATATAATTTCTCCTCGAACTCTACGCTCAGAGGGAAGAAATCGATGCCCTCCCTTGGCTTGTCGGAGGATGTTGCTGTTGATAATACGGTTGTCTCACCGTAATGCATAAATGCTGCTCCATTTGCCTGTGCAGCTACTCTGCCGACGTCAACTGTCAGTGTACGGCCGGCTAATTCCATTGAAAAACTCTTATACATTTCGTATCTCCTTTTCTAAAATAAACCTTTCTTTCATTGCGGCTGTTTTGCAGAAGATACCGAAACTACTGATCTACACGCAATTTTTTCCTTTGTGTGCACATCAGCGGTCTCGGATAAGTTCTTCCACATAAACAACTAGGGTGGATTGCTCCACCCTAAATTCTGTCATTACTTTCTGATGCCTAATCTTTCAATTAAAGCACGGTATCCTTCCAGATCTGTCTTCTTTAAGTAATCAAGAAGACCACGTCTCTGTCCAACCATCTTTAAAAGGCCACGTCTGGAATGATGATCCTTCTGATTAACCTTTAAATGCTCTGTCAGCTCAGTGATCCTTGCTGTTAAAATAGCGATCTGAACTTCTGGTGAACCTGTGTCTCCAGCTTTTCTTCCGTATTCTGCGATAATGGCAGCTTTCTTTTCCTTTGAAATCATTGTGATTTCCTCCTTATAATAGAATATTCTCACCAGGTGCCAGGCTTATGTCAGGAGTCCTCAAAAAACCGGGCAGCGGCGTATTTCATACCGATTCAGTATAGCACAATCTTTTTTTAATGTAAACTATTTTTTTATTTCAAATGTATCCGAAATTGCGAAGCGGATCCCTTCCTCGGGGGCCACCTGGATTTCCAGTTTATAGGTGCCTTCCCCTTTCGTCTCAAATGCGCCTTTCCACGGCACGGTCAGCTCTTTCTCCTGCCCTTCCAGACGGTCGCTGACTCCGCAGAATCCGGCAATACTCTCCAGCATTACCCAGGAATCACCTTCTTTTTTATAGAAAATCGGTGAAAGGATGTAATCAATCGTCTTTCCCGTGCCGTTTTCCAGTGTGAAGGTAATGGCCTGGTCCTCTTCTGTGTGAAAGCTGTCGTTCATCCTGATCCGTATCTGATCGCCGTACCGGTTCCAGCCGTCTATGGTGCTGAACAGTTTCCATACTGCATCCAGGTCACTCTCCTTAAGCGTTCCAAACCAGGATGTGCCGAGGACACAGCCTTCTCCCTGCTGCCCGATATGCATTGTCTGTGCCGTGCCGTCCTGTCCGGTCAGGGTCAGGGTTCCGGCATAGCTTCCCATCGGACTTGAAAGGAAGTCATTCTGTGGCGTGACATTCTTAAGTATCTCCTGAAGCCGCTCGATATCTTCCCTGTTTCCCAGCGTCTCTTCCCTGGTCTCCCCGTGGATATCAATCGAAAGGGCCGCTTTTACAAAGGAGGAGGCATTGAATGTACCGTTTTCGTAACCGCACCGTTCCTTGGCAAGCTGCACCATCTCCTGCGTAGCCGGGGGGATGGAATCCGTCCATAGCTTCTGCACATCCTCCCTGCTCTCACAAAGAAGCAGTGTCCCGGCCGTACCCTCTTCCACGCCGGCCGGTGTGCCGCCCTTCAGTGCATCATATTCGTCCTGCGTGACTGCTATATATTCAGTGACAGGGATCGTCCCCTTCACCATGTAAACTCTCAGAAACGGAGTTTCCTCAGGCATAACGAGCGTATTCCCCCGTTCCGCCACATCCAGCATGTACCGGATTCCATTTTCTCCCGTATGAAGTACATCATAAAGTTCCGACAGATCGCTGCCGTCCTGTCCTGACTTCTCCATCAGGATAAACCGGCCGTCAAAGAACTGGCTGGTGACGTATTCGGAGGGCGGACCGTCGCTCCGGCAGCTCATCCCTTCCAGAGGATTTTCCTCCATCAGGCTGACTCCGGCTATATATTCCCAGCCCGACGCCGACTTTCTCCCTGAAAAAACATAGCTGTCCCAAAATTTAGACGCTGCGTTTTTCACCTCTTCCTCCGGTATGTCGGAAAAGGTCTCTCCCGGAAACTGGCTTTCAACGGCTTTTGTCATATCCTCCAGAAGCTTTCGTCTCTCCGCCGCCACCTCCTCCGGCACATCCGCTCCGGCTCCCGGCTGCAGCAGGTTTTCCGCTGTCGCCGAACTGCTCTCTGCTGCCGCCGTGGTCTCTTCCTTCGGGCTGTCCGGCGATGCACATCCTGATACTGCCGACAGCGCTGCGGCAGTTAATACCGCCGCGATAATCCTTTTTTTCTTATTTATCATGAATCTCTGACCTTCTTTATCTTTTGTCTTTAGAATATTGACTGCTGCATCTATTAATGTTTACCGGTCTATCCGATCTCCGAACCGGGTCCCGAGGCTCCGCCGTGGTTACCGGTATCCGAACCGGGACCTGCCGGCGCCATCGTCTCCGGCGGCTGTGTCGGGGCTTCTGTAGGCGGTGTCACAGGCACTGTTTCTGTCGGCACTTCCACAGGCGGCTGTGTCGGTATCTCGGCCTGTGTTGGCGGCGGGGTCGCAGAGCTTGTGCCCTTCTCTGTTCCTGCCAGATTATAACAGATAACCGGAATGCCGGCCGATATATTTTCATAAATCTTCTTTGCCACGCTGTGAGGCAGGTTGATACAGCCGTGGGAACCGCCTGTCTTATAGATGGTTCCGCCGAAGGTTCCGCGCCATGTAGCATCATGCATACCGATGCCGCCGTTAAAAGGCATCCAGTAATCAACCGGCGTCCTGTAATTCTCCCCCTTCAGGATGGCGTCTCTCTGCTTGTAATTAAGCGGGTAGGTTCCGGCCGGTGTTCCCCATCCCTTTGAGAGGTTTCCGGAAACAAAGTCGGAATCCACAACCAGGCTTCCATTCTTATAAAAATACAGATGCTGGGCAGTCAGGTTGATCTCCACATAGGTGTCGCCGTAGTCGTTCTCTCCCCGGCTCGCAGCCTTCTGGGAATAAACAGGCTCCCTTTCCTGGCTCTGGCCGGACTGCAGGAGATTAACTAACTCCGTTACCTCCTCCGGCTGGTTGATCTTCCAGCCGTAAGTGCCCCCCTTAACCTGAATCGTCTGGCCATAGGAGGTTTTGAAATTCTTTGCTTTATTCGAGGTGTTGTAAGTTGCTGCCAGTTCGGCCACATATCCCGCCGCCTGTGCGGCATCGGCAGTGATATTTCCTGCATCGTCCACAGTCAGCCATTCATGGGTTCTGTCCCCATTTAACACCTCTGTATGATCGCCGAATTTATATGTAACTGTCGTTGACACGAAACGGTTCATCGCATCGAGACGCTCTTTGAGGGATGCGTCATCCTGTTTTATCTCAGGCTCTTTGTAAGCTCCCGCTTCCTCCAATGATAATGTGTCTTTCAAATTGATAATGGAATCGGCAAGGCTGCTTTTCATAACGTCTTCAAGGACAACCGTGCCTTCCGTCTCAGGGATGATACTGTAACCCTGGCCGGGGATATACTCGGAAACAGACGCATTTTCCGGCTCCTTTGCAAGCGCGGGATCCATGCATTCCAGTCCCTGTACCGCCTGTGTGAGCGCTTCCTCATCGTATTCAATCATCGTACTAATGGTATACTCGGCCGGGTTAAGCTGATAGCTCAGCCATGCATAAGGATTCTGTGTTGTCACAAGCTGCTCCAGCGTGCCGTCGAACTTGGACTGAAGCCCTATTTCCTCCCCTGTGATCTGCTCCTCTTTTCCCTCCCGCTCTGCGATCGTCAGGACGTAATTGTCGATACCGCCGGAAATCATCTCCTTCACTTCCGCTACGGTGCGTCCCGAGGCATCCAGCCCATTGATCTTGGTATTCGGGAAGAATACTCTTTTATACTTCTGTGCCATACCGGCATATATGCCGCCTCCCGCCAGAATCACTGCGGCCAGGATACAGGCTGCGATTACCGCTGCCCTTTTCCCCGTTCCGCCCTTTTTGCCGTTTCCTCCTCCCGCAGTAGCTGCGGCCTCTTCCTTGCCGGATTCGGCTTTTAAAGAACGTTTGGTTTCCTGTGGCATCTGCTCTTTCTCACCGGCGCCACTCTTTCCGGAATCTTTCTTTTTGCGGCTTCTGGCGCGGCTCCGCCCTCTTCCGGTACGTTCCTCCCGGTAGCCGTCCGCGCCCTGACAGCCATATTCCCCGCCGTCCAATGCGGCAGCCGTTTCCCTGGCTGCTGTTTCCGGCGCCTTAGCTGTATCAGGCATCTCTGCCCTGTCCGGAGCTTTCTCTCTTTCAGGGAGTTCCTTCATATCAGCCGTTTCTTCTATTTCAGACGCTTCCTCTGTTCCAGACGCTTTCTCTGTTTCAGACGCATTCCCTGTTTCAAACGCTTTCTCTGATTCAGGCGCTTTATCTCTGCCGGATACAGCCGTCTTGGCCGTCCTGTCCGGCACGATGATATCTGCTTCCAGCTTAGCCTCGGCCTCGCGTTTTTCCTCAAGGGCCGCCTGAAGAGCTGCTTCCGCCTCTCTCTTCGCTTCCAAGGCCGCCTGAAGTCTCGCCTCCGCCTTCAGCTTCTCCTCCAGCGCTGCCTGGAGCTGCATATCGGCCTCAACTTCCATATCCTGATCAATCACAGCTTCGCCGGGTACCAGTTCCCCCTGCGCTTCCTCTATCTCCATCTTTGACCCATCAGCCTGGAAACCTGTATTCAGGCCGTCATTCTCCCTGTCTGCCGCGGTCTTTTTCATATCTGCCATCTGACTTTATCTCCCTCTCTGATCCAAAAACTGTTAAATAAATTTTGACGGTGTCAGCCATTGTCTAATTGTATAGAAGAAATTATAGGAAGTCAACTTACGAAAGTTTACCTTTTTATTAAGGGAGGGGGATGAAAAACCCGGACGCAGGAGCCAGGGTGGGACGGGAGGAAGATTCCGTGATTTTTCTGGCTACAACAAATCGGGGCCTATGGCCGCAGCTATCATACAGGTAAAACACCGGTCTGCTATCTACGGCCATAGGCCCCGATTTGTCTCCGCACGAAAAACACTGGAATTCTTCCTCCCGCCCACTCTGGCTCCCGCTGTTTGTCCTCTTTTTTATGGGGGAGGGGGATCGTCGTTGGAGTTGAGGGTATGGCATGATAGGGGGTAAAAAATAAAACGAGTGGTTCTCAGACTGACAAACTAATTCCCGGAACTGCAGCCATTATACTCCCTCACTCACTCCATCCCCGCTCCATAAAAAATTTGGGGCTGTCACGATGGTGGATACTGTCGATCCATTTCCTGCGGAGCGGGGGACAGGAGTCCCTGGCGGGGCGTCGGGCGAGAGGAGGCGGCTCTTAGGTGCAGAAAGACGGACGGCACCGGGCGTAAT
>CATWBR010000189.1 GCA_958349075.1 uncultured Clostridium sp. | reverse complement strand
ATCTCACAATATCTTATCTGTATTATCACTTCGCTTTTCGCTTCTCTGCTCCCGGGCGTACTGATTTTTCACCTGCTATCCTCTTTAAATTTCTCAATCCCCGCATCCGTCAGCGGATGTTTTGTCATCTGCATCAGCACATGATAGGGAACGGTCGCGATATCCGCTCCTGCGAGGGCACAATCCGTCACGTGGAGCGGATTTCTGACGCTCGCTGCGATGATCTCAGTGGTGATATCACTGTAGAGGGAAAAAATATCGGCTATCGTTCGGATTAAATCAACGCCGCAGACAGATATGTCATCGAGTCTGCCGAGGAAAGGTGATACATAGGATGCACCCGCCCTGGCGGCAAGGATTGCCTGGTTTGCCGTGAAGACCAGGGTCACATTGGTCTTTATCCCCTCCGACGCCAGAACCTTCACTGCCTTCAGCCCCTCTGCGGTCATTGGAATCTTGACAATCATATTTTGATGGATGGCGGCTATCTCCCGTCCCTCTTTAATCATTCCTTCTGCTTCTGCCGTGGATGCCCTCACTTCTCCGCTTATGGGACCATCCACGATAGAGGTTATCTCCCTGATGACCTCCTTAAAATCTCTTCCTTCTTTCGCTATCAGGGATGGATTTGTCGTAACTCCGCAGATGATTCCCATGTCGTTTGCTTTTCTGATATCCCCGACTTTTGCCGTATCGATAAAAAATTTCATAGCCTTCCTTTCTTCCTTCATCCGGGACAAATTTCCCACAAAGTGTGACGTACAGATAATGAAAAGTAATTTTCACCCTCACTCTAGTACAGTTCTTTATATATTTTATAAATGCGTTTCCTGTCAAGCGGCACAAAATTATTGGCCAGGAGACGTCCCTGGTTTTCCAGGACAGAGTCCGTAAATTCTTCCAGATCGCGTTCCGTCACCCCATACTCATGAAGCGTTTTCTTCTCGATCAGATGGTTTAAGAGTTCCTCCAGCCTGTCGTACACCTCGGCTGTTCCACATTCCAGGATTCCGGCCATATACCGGTTTAACCGGTCTATCTCTCCGTCACAGCGGATTTCCATGTAATTCTTCATAACACCGGTAAACATGACGTAGTTGGACTCTCCATGCGCCACATGATATTTAGCCCCAAGCGGGTAACTGAGGGCGTGTACGGCGGCGCATCCCGCATTTCCGAATGCAATCCCTGCATAATTGCTGGCCGTGAGAAAATCTCCCAGCAGAGGGATTCTGGCCTCCTCCCCGTCTTCTGCAATCTTTTTGTATCCTTTCAGAATCATCTCAATTGCCCGGTAGCCGAACAGACGCGTCATCTCATTGCCTTTCGGAGACAGGCTGGACTCGACGGCATGAATCAGCGCATCAATGGAGCTGGTGGCAAAGAACCTGAACGGGAGTCCGCCTAAGAGTTCCGGGATCAACACCGCGCTGTCCGCGTACATATCATCCACGGCCAGGCCTTTTTTCGTGCCCTTTTTATTCAAAGCCAGAATTGCAATGTTCGTCACCTCACTGCCGGTCCCACAGGTAGTCGGCACCAAAATCAACTCTTTATCTTTTACAATCTTGAGTTTTCCATCGTACAGTTCTTCTACCGGGGATACATTTTTCAGGGCAAACAGCTTGGAAATATCGATTACAGTTCCTCCGCCGATGGCAATGATTCTCCTGTAACTTCCCTTCATATCGCGGTGCATCGCCTCCGCCATATCATCCGACGGCTCCCCGGCCCCGTATTTTTCCTGAAAAAGGACATCGCAGCCGAGGTTCAGGCCTCCGAAATACGGTTCGTAGATAAACTGGTTTGTAATGACCAGATCGCCCTTCCCCAAGGCAAACTCCGCGGCAAATTCCGCGGCTTTTTCATATTTCCATATCATCGGTTTTATCATTAACTGTTTCATACTTTTATTCTCTTTCCTCCGGCTTCTCCCACCGGAATTTCCGGCTGTAATGCAGCGTCAAAGCCGGATCATCGTTTTCAGCCAGTTTCCTCCCTGAGCCAGGGTATCCTGAAATGCCTGTTCTATTTCCTCCAGAGGATAAACCCTGGAGATCATTTTATCGGTGATCATACCTTCTTTAAGCCACTCCGTCACAGTTTCGAAGCGGCGGCAGTTCATTCTGGAACCGGAAATGGTCAATTCCTTCTTTGTAATGTCTATCGGCCGGACGGAAGCCTCTGTTTCGTCAAAACCAATCTCCACAATTCTCGCACATGGAGCCGCCAGCGCAATACATTCCGCAAGGATGGAAGCCGTTCCCACCGCATCGATCAGGATGTCTGCTCCTCCCGGGCTGAACGATTCAACGGCATCTTCCAGTTTCTCTTTTGTGCTGTTCACAACCAAATCGGCCCCAAACTCCTCCGCCATCGCCAATTTTACATCGGCTATATCTGAAACCAGAGCCATATTCCCCATTTTCTTTACCGCCTGCAAAACAGCGATCCCGATTGTTCCGGCACCGAATATAACAACTCGGTCATTTTCCCCGATATCTGCCCTTGCAATAATATTGGCGGCAATGGAAAATGGTTCCGCCAGGGCTCCGCATTCAAACGATACCTGCTCCGGCACGGCATAGAGTTTTTTTTCTGAGACCACGATATAATCCTGGAAACCTCCATCCATCTGGACACCGAAACATTTCACGTCACGGCATACATTCCCGTGGCCTCCGGCACACGTCCGGCAGCAGCCGCAGGCATGGACCGGATCAAAGACGACACGATCTCCTAATTTTACCCGTACTACCGCCTCCCCCACGTCTGCCACAACTCCCGATAGCTCATGGCCCATCACCCTCGGAAAATCAACATCGGTCCGTTCACCCCTGAATGTGTGAAGATCCGTCCCGCATATTCCCACCGCCCTGACCTGGACGAGCACCTGGTCCGGTTCAAAAATCCGGGGTTGGGGAACTTCCTTTATCTCAATCCTGTATGGCGCAACCAACTTCGCTGTACGCATATTCTTCACTCCTTTCGCCGTATTTCATTGTGCCCTCTTCTGAGGAATGGCATTGAATTCCCATCACCATTTCCATCAGGCACTCCCTGTTTTTTTCAAAATAATCCTGTTTTGCAATCATGGTCCCCATGACAATCCGGCTGCTGCAGGGGCAGTAAAAGGCTGCCTGCATCACTTCCAGTTCCAGTGATTTCCCCATGGCCTTAAAAACATGGGTATTGGATGAAAGCAGCGCCCTCAAAAAACCGGCCTCGTGTCCATAGATCTCCGTCAAATCTTTTTCCAGAATCCTGCAGCGGCCTTTTACTTTTTTAGCATAGTTTTTTTCTGCGCTTTTCAGGTAGCCGCCCGCAAATCCCGTGACCGGAGCTGTTTTTTCCCACGAGAGGGTGAACGACGCCCTGCTGTCAGCCCCGGCTATATCGTCAAACTTAAGTATTCCGTCATCCAGGCTGAAGCTCTGATTCTGGGGTATGTAGATTCTCCATTCGGAGGGATAGTTTACAGAGATGCCATATGCCTGAAATAAACATTTCATTTCCATCATCCTTCCCCGGCCGTCTGCAGACCCTCAGCCGCACACATCTGTTTTGCTTCGCTCAAGGCTGCATTCGTCACTTCAAATACTTCCGGACTGCCGCTGATAATTTTTTCCACTCTGACGATGTATTTTTCAACTATCTCCTCAGGCACTACCGTCACCATGCTCACGCCGACATACAGTAAAATGTTTACGGCAAGTCCCCAAAGCAGGGCAGAAAAACCGAGGGGCGGGGTGATCACAAACGTCATAAGGAAGGTCACGACAACTCCGGCGGCCGTTCCCGCCACGGCTCCCTCTTTTGTCCCCTTTTTCCAGAACAGCCCTCCGATGGTGCAGGGAAGAATCATGGCAAAGAACGGGGAGGATAATTTATAAGCATACTCCGTTATGTACGTAGATTTAGTCGCCGTTACAATGATACACGCTATCATCAGCACCACCAGGACAATTCTTCCGAAATATACAACCTGCCTGGAATCAGCCTGTTTTCCCCTTAATTCATAAAAATGGCGTACATAGATGTCTCTGGATGCCAGCGCGCTTGCGGAAAGAAGCAGCGAATCGGCTGTAGACACCGCAAAAGCGAACAGGCAGAGTATTGAAATAAAGGAAATGAACGGCGGGCAGTACTGTGTTACCAATGTCGGCAAAAGATTATCCACATCCTTAAAACCTGCGCCGAAAACGGCAGGGCCAATCAGGGAGCCTATAATTACAAGGCCAAAAACAGGAATCACATAGGCAAGCGGCAGGGCCCATGACATCACTTTAAAGTTTTTGGTCCCTTTTGCAATATAGCATCTCATAAAAATATGCGGCCAGACAATCGTCGCTACCGCCGCCGTCAGAGCTTGGTTTAAAAGCCCCTTCCAGGTGTATACGCCGTTCGGTCCCGGTGTGCTGAGAATAGGCGCTGTCTCGGGATTGCTCTTCACAATGTCGGCCGCCTCCACCAGGCCTCCCACAGGAAAGAAATGTTTTACAAGGTAAAATACCACAATGTAAACAGCGCATACACCTAAAATTGCGTGGAATGTATCCAGCCAGGCAACCGACTTCATGCCGCCTCCGATAACATGAAGGGACACGCAGACGGTTCCCAGAAGCACTGCCGGCAGGTACGGGAACATTCCTTTTGTCGTCACCTCGATTCCGCTTCCGATTGTCATGAGCTGTACAGCCACATAGGGAACGATAAAAATCACCAGAAGCACCGACACAAACAGCCCGAAACCTTCCGAATAGTAACGGGAACGCAGATAGTCGGAGGGTGTCTGAAAACCGTACTCACGCCCCAGGATCCAAATACGGTATCCAATCAGGCAGAACAGGAGTCCGCTGACCGCACAGCCTGCCGCCGTGACATACCCAATGCCGTTTGCATAGGTCGATGCCGGATAACCGTAGTAGGACAACCCGCTGTATACCGAAATTGCCGTGGTACATACAAGGACAAAAGAATTGACTCCCCTGTCCGCATTAAAAAAGCTCTCCGATGATTTAGATGTCGCCCGGAAATTCATAAAACCGTGGCTCACCATAAAAAGTGCATATGTAATAATTCCAATAATAATCCAGACTTCTGTACGCATTTAACCCCTCCTGTAAATATTTTTTACTGATCCCCATATTTCTCATCAACGTGTTTCTGCCTGTTAAAAAAGCAATTATAATACAGGCCCCATACCATTGCCGCCACTACGATGGAGGCGTAGAAAAAGAACAACTGGAACGGAATCCATCCAAACAGCAGCCCGGTCGGGAACCATGCTACTAAAATATAATTCGACGACAGCAGTACGATATTAAAAACTGCAAACAAGATCTTTGACATTTTACTCATCTGCTCACTCTCCTTCTGTGATACCTTCCCTGCAGGCAGGTACGATAATATGTTTAAATCCTTCTCCCTCAACGGCACTGTTAAATCCTTTTTCCCACTCTTCCAGGGAACAGGCGGAACTCAGAAGCGGTTTTAGCCTGATTTTTCCATCCCTTAAAAGTTCCAGGGTCTTATCCCACCAGACCGGCCTGGTTGCGTAGGTGCCTCTGATCGTGTACTCCCTGAGAACGACTTTCCCCATGTCGATTGCGGCCTCGCGGCCCGGTATTCCAACCTGCGTGTAGCACGCCCCTTTTCGCATCAGCTCCATAGACAGCCGGATTGCCGCCACGGAGCCGGAGCATTCAAATACGGCGTCCGCCCCCAGTCCCCTGCAGCTTTTTCTCACTTTGGCGGTGACATCCCCATCCTCAACATACATAATCTCATCGGCTCCCAGTTCCAGGGCCATACCCAGACGTTTTTCATCTTTTTTTGTTCCCAGCATAATGGTGCGGCATCCGAACAGCTTTATCACCTGCAGTGTCAGAAGCCCAATGGTTCCCGGCCCGGTCACCACCACACAGTCCTCCGGTGAGAGCCTGGAATGCTGGAATACCGCCTGCACACAGCAGACGAGAGGCTCCGTCATACAGGCTTCCTCAAAACTTAGGGATTCCGGAAACCGGTGCAGGTTTTTAGCGGGCACCTTCACGTATTCCGCCATTGCCCCATCCACTCCGCTGCCGATTGACAGTTTTTCTTCACACAGATTGATATTTCCCGTCTTGCAGAAAAAACATTTGCCGCAGGTGTAATAATATGTTTCACTGACCACGCGCTCTCCGAATTCCCAGCCGCGCACATTTCCCCCAATCTCTTCGATCGTTCCCGACACCTCGTGCCCCAGTGTCACCGGCGGCCTGACGGGATAACTGTCGTCCCTCAGAATATGCAGGTCCGTTCCGCATATCCCGGCACCCATCACCTTAAGAAGCACTTCATCCGGCCCGATAACCGGTTTTTCCACATCTTTGACTCTCACATTGCCTGCCCCCTGCCGATACTTTATAAGAGCTTTCATCCTTCTCCTCCTCTGCCGCCTTTCTAATCTGCCGCCTTTTCCTGCGACCGGTCCATACTGTTACGCCCTCTGCTCAACCGTGCACTTTCCGCATCATTGCCCTTTTGACTGCCGCTGCAATAGAATCCGCTTTCAACTCAAAACGCTCCGCCAGATAATCAAGATTCCCCACCTCTCCGAACTGATCCTGTATGCCAATCATCTCCATGGGCACAGGGAACTTTTTAACCAGGACTTCCGATACGGCCGACCCCAGCCCGTTAATCACATTGTGGTTCTCCGCCGTCACCAGCGCTCCCGTGTCCTTCGCCGCCAGTATTACCGCAGCCTCATCAACCGGTTTCCAGGTGAACATGTCAATCACCCGTATCTCAATCCCTTCCTCCGAAAGTATCTGCGCTGCCTTAAGCGCCTCTGCGGTGCAATAGCCGCTGGCGATCACCGCAGCATCCTTTCCCTCCCGGAGTGTTACGGCTTTTCCTATCCTGAACTCGGAACCTTCCTCATAAATTTTCATACAGGATTTCCGCACCAGCCTCATGTAATACATCCCATAGCTGTCCTTCATCTGCCGCAGAACCGATTTAAGCATCGTAATATCGGTGGGTTCCACAATCGTCATCTCCGGAATTCCCCGCATAATTCCCATGTCCTCAAACGGCATATGGGTGCCGCCGTTAATCTGCGCCGTGATTCCGGGATCGGAACCGACCAGTTTCACATTCAGCTTCGCATAAGCTCCCGACATAAATACCTGATCGCAGGCCCTTCTTGTGATAAAGGGGCCAAAAGAGTGAACAAAGGGGATTTTTCCGATTGCCGACAGGCCTGCCGCCACCCCCACCGCGTTTGCCTCCTGTATTCCGCAGTCAATTGTCCGAGACGGAAATTTCCGGGCAAATGGTTTCGTTCCCATTGCCCCCATCAGATCTCCATCCATCAGAAGCACGTTTTCGTCTTCTTCCGCCAGTTCCATCAGGGTATCGCAAAAAGCCTTTCTCATCTCCGTCTCTTCCGGACGAATTCCGCCTGCCAGCCTGATCATAATGTCTCCTCCTCGATTTTTCCGTATGCCTGCTGCATTTCCTCAAGAGCCGCCTTCAATTGTTCCTCTGATACCGTCGGGCAATGTCCGTTCAGCTTTCCGGCAATCTCGCTCCATCCATGGCCCTTTTCCGTCTCAAGAACTATCATGGACGGTTTTTCACCCTGAGCCTTTGCATTCCGGACAGCCTGCTCAATCGCTTCCACGTCATGTCCGTCCACGTCCTGGGCATACCATCCGAATGCTTCAAATTTGGCCCTCACATCCCCCAGGGAACAAATATCATCCGTATATCCATCCAGTTGGATATGATTGTAATCCACAAATGCGATCAGGTTGGAAAGCTTTCTCTGGGAGGCAAACAATGCCATCTCCCATACCTGTCCCTCCTGAATCTCGCCGTCTCCCAGGATCAGATAAACAAAGTTATTCTTTCCGTCCAGTTTCATTCCAAAGGCGACACCTGCCGCCGTGGACGCTCCCTGTCCCAGGGAACCCGTTGTCATGTCAATTCCCGTTGTCAGATTCCTGTCACAATGGCTTGGAAGACGGGTACCCGGCCGGTTCAGTGTCTGAAGTTCACTCTCCGGGAAAAAGCCTTTCAGAGCCAGAGCCGAATAGACAGCCGGTCCGGCATGGCCCTTTGAGCATACCAGCCAGTCCCTTTCCTCCCAGTCCGGCCTGCCGCTGTCATATTTCATTACCTTTCCATAGAGTACCGCCAGCAAATCCGCAACCGATAAAGAACCTCCAACATGTCCGACACCAAGAGAACCAATCGTTCTCATGGTATTCATCTGAATTCTTTTTGAAAAAAGCCTCAGCTCTTTCTTGTCAATCTTTTCCAACTTATCTCCTCCTATATATTATTATATCC
>CATWBR010000188.1 GCA_958349075.1 uncultured Clostridium sp. | reverse complement strand
GCCTTAGACAGACTTTTTCATACTCCGGCCAGCAGGTTTTACCTGCTGGCCCTCCCCCTTTTTAAGACCGGTTAAGTCCCTTTCTCAGTCCGGACTCTGTATCTCAGTTCAGTCCTTTCCCCCGATTATAATGTATTCTTACGCTCAAATACTTTTCTTCCGGAAGCATCGGCAATTCCGATGGCCTCCCTGTATTTTGCCACCGTTCTTCTCGATATCGAGAATCCGCTCTCTCCCAGTTTTTCCGCTAATATCCTGTCACTGTAGGGCTTCTTTTTGTCTTCGCCTGCGACAAGGATCCTGATCTGTTCCTTCACCGCTTCCGCTCCCGCGCCTGCGCCGCCCTCATTTCCGGACGCCTCACGGTTCATGGCTCCGGAACCGTTCTCCAGGCCCTGCTTTCGTTTTCCATCCACCGGAATACTTCCCCGGGAGAAGAAAAACTGCAGCGGAAAGATTCCCCACTGGCATTGCAGATATTTTTCCCGGACGGCACGGCTGATGGTGGATTCATTTAATTCCAGCTTTTCTGCCACGCTCCTCTGGGTCAGGGCAGTAAGCTTTCCCCTGCCCTCTTCAAAAAAGGCAAGCTGTGCCTTTAAAATTTCCCT
This sequence comes from uncultured Clostridium sp., assembly GCA_958349075.1. Lineage (GTDB taxonomy): Bacteria > Bacillota > Clostridia > Lachnospirales > Lachnospiraceae > Otoolea. The sequence goes on along the minus strand of CATWBR010000188.1, from coordinate 7,759 downwards.
TACCAGCAGGTAGAGTGTCCTGTTCCTCTGTTCCACACAGTGGCATACCCACTCCGCCTGTTTTACTTTATTTTTAACGTATCCTGCCGCTTCTCCCGAATTCTCCCCCTTCATCAGGGTCAGGTAATAGGGGTTAATTGAAAGCTGGGGATATGTCTCATCATTAATAATAATCTCAAATTGTCCTTCCGTCTTGACAACCAGGACGTCGGGAACGAGATATTTCTGATATTTTCCGCTCCCATATCCGCTTCCCGGCCTTGGATTTAATGCCCGGATCCGGTCGCTGGCGGAAAGTACCTGGTCAATGCTGCATTTCAGCTTCCTCGCAATGACCTCCATTCTGTTTTTTCCCAGTTCCTCCAGATAATCTTCAATGATCCGGCGGGCCAGCTTTTCCTCGTCGCCGTCTCCCTCCAACTGGATTAAGAGGCACTCCCTGAGGTTTCTGGCTCCCGCTCCTTTGGGCTCCAGCTTCCAGAGGATTTTCAGAAGACGCTCCCCCTCTTCATCCGTAATCTTCAGCTCCCGGCATATAAGAGGCAGCTCCTCGGTCAGATAACCGGTGTCATCCAGATTTAAAATCATATATTCTAAGATATGGAACTCTTCTTTTGATATCTTCATATAAAGAATCTGTTCCAGCAGGGATTCCTTCAGATCCAGCTCCTGCCTTTCAGCCGGTTCAAAACGGCTGGCTTCATCCTGTTCATCCTGATAGTACTGGCGGTTCTGAGCATCCATGCTCTGAAGTTCCTCCAGTTTCCTGATAAAGTCCTCGGTACTCTCCCCCTTGTCGTCCGACGCCTTCTCAGTGCGGCGCATTTCATCGAGATCCACCACAGGATTCTCCAGAGCCAGATCTTCCAGATACTCCTTTAATTCCAACTGGCCCATCTGCAGTATCTCCGTGGATTGGAGCATATTCTGCGACAGAGTCTGTTTTAGCTTCTGTTCTTGTCTGAGTTCCACTGTAACCACCCCTTCTATACTTCTGTCTGCCATCCCGCAATACACATCCACAGCGGATGCACATGCCGCTTGCGCCAAAAAAGAATCCTGCACACTTTGTTTTGGCAGTATATTCCTCCATTATCCCCATCTGCCTCTGTCAAAATGTTGGATTGCCCAAAATCAGGCTTTTCGCATTTTTCCATAAAAGGCAATTCCAAAATCTTCCAGCCGCAGTCAAACCTGCCCGGAAGTCTTAATCCTCCACAGGAAAAATTTTCCTGGGAAATATTAAAAGGCTCTCTCGGCACAGTGCAGAGAGAGCCCATTTTTGATTGGCGGTGAAAGAGATGCGAAATGCAGTTTCACCGTTTACTTTAATCGTCTAATTCGTCTTCTCCGACTACTTCATCGTACTCCTGCTCGTCTAACAGTTCATCGAAGGCATCGGCAACGATCTCATACTCATCGTCGTCTTCAATGTTTTCCAGATTCGGCTGTCCGTTCTCGTCTTCTGAGTAACGGTAAAGATATACTTCTCCCTCTTCTGATTCGTCATCCGCATCCTCCATCGGAAGGAGAGCGATATATTCCTTATCTCCTGCCGGAAAGATAGTAAGTACGACACACTCCAGCTCTTTCCCGTCATCCAGGGTAAGAGTTACTGTCATCTCCTCCTGGTTGTCCGTCTCTTCCGGAGTCATATTCTTTTTATCTTCCATTTCAACCTCTTTCTTCTGCCCGCTTGGCAGGCAATCATAATAATGGCGACGAAAGCCGTATCAACCGTGCTTTCCATCGTTTTGCAACAGCAGCTTATCCCTGCTAATTGTTTCCAACTCCACTTTATCAGAGGCTGTAAGAAAAATCAAGGACAATTTCACCTTATTTATGTTTACAGCCAAAGCCACACCCGTTTTCTCCCCGGACTGCCGGAATAAACATATTGTTATTCCCCGGCATCCTCCTTTGGAAGGTTCTGTGACTCTTTGTCATCCGGTTTTCCGTTTCCGGACGGCGGGCCGTCTTCCTGCGCCTCCCCGTCCCCGGCCGTCTCTTCCGAATAAGGGTTACGATACTCGGCCATCCGCTCCAGCGTCCCTGTCGGAACGCCGCGTACGAGGTGCATCTCCCCCTCCCGGTTCAGCCTGATTACGGTAGATGCCGTCCTGTTAAACAGTATGTAGATACAGAAGATTGCCTCACAAAACTCCATGACGCAGGCCGTTGTCAATGTAAAAATAAGGGAGTACGGGAGCCAGAAGGACATCTGAAGGATCGAGACGCCTCCCGACACAATGCTGAATCCCCTGAGGCAGAGCATCAGAACGGCAATTCCCTTTCCCGCCTTCAGCATCCATGAATACCACAGGTAAAACACAAACGCGCTGAATATTGTGAACAGGCCCTGTACCATCGACAGGCCGTAAACAACCGTAATCATAAGGTAGTAAAGGCCGTACAGAACCCTCAAACCGGTAAAAATCTTTACTATCGCAGTCAGCTTCAGGTTCTCATTCAAATAGCCCGGATACTGTCTTTCTATCTCCTGCCTGAACGCCTCTCTCTCCTGCGCCGTCACCACCCTGGCGGGGGTTTTGCTCCTTGCGCCTTTCATCCTTTGTCCTCCTAATATTCAATTCCTTTTCTCGCCGCCACCCCATTGTCAAATGGGTGCCGGATCTTTCGAATCTCCGATATATAATCCGCACGCTCTGTAAATTCCGCTAAAGGATCCCTGCCCGTCATCACAACTTCCAGGCTCTCAGGGCAGTCATCCAGGAATTCAAGAACCTGCTCCTTCCCAAGCAGTCCGCTCCGGACGGCAGCACAGACCTCATCCATGACAAAGAGCGTCTGCCCCTCTTTCGCGCACCGCAGCGCCGTATCGGATGCCTCCTTGAAAAGCCCGCAGAAAAAGTCCGAGGCCTCCCGTTTCTGTTCTTCCGTCATCTGCCAGGTGAAACCGAATGTTTTCCTGCACGGGATTACCGTAATGCCTTTTATCTGCCTTAAAGCGTCCACTTCGCCGGAATCGTCGTTCTTCAGAAAACGGACGAGGACTGCGCGTCCTCCGCTGCCTGCCATTCTGACGGCCAGGCCGATGGCGGCCGTTGTCTTGCCTTTTCCGTCGCCGCAGTAGATGTGGATGTATGCCATAATGTTTTACTCCTTTTAATTGAGAAATGAGGACTCATCCTCATTCTTACCCCAAATACTCCTCCACAAACCGGGATATCTCAACCTTTTTGTGGTATCTTTCCTTCACCGCATACACATGCAGGCGCTCTTTGGCTCTGGTCATGGCGACGTAGAAGAGACGTCTCTCCTCCTCGATGTCCTCATCCAATGCCGCTTTGCTGTGGGGCGTCACCCCTTCGTTGGCGTCAAGAATATAGACTATTTTAAATTCCAGCCCTTTTGAACCATGCATCGTGGCCAGGGTGACCGCATCCTCTTCCGATGCTTTTCCGGCCGATGCCTGGCGCTTCAATTCCTCAGCATAATCCTCAATATGGCGGAACCATTCTTCATATGTCCTGTATCCCGCGGCGCTTTCTTTGAGCTGATCCGCCGTCTCCAAAAGTTCTTCCGGCTTCATTCTTCGGAAACCGGCATACTCCTCCAGGAATCCGTCGTATCCGATTCCCTGGCGTATGTAATTTACCGCCGCCAGAGGCGACATGCGGCTTACTGCTTTCAGATCGTATTCCAGATTCTCAATCCGGTCCACCATCCAGTCCTTTTCGCCGTACCAGCTTTTCAGCTCACCAAAATCCACAGTCTGGCTCCGCAGGCTGTCGCGGCTGATATACCGGTTTGGACGGTTGATTATCTGAAGGAAGTCGGACCTTTCCCTGCTTCCCAGGGCAATCTTTATATAGGTCAGTATATTTCTTGATATCCAGTGCTCATAGAGATTGGGCACGGTGTCTTTCGCCCTGAAGGGCAGGTTGTATTCCATCAGTTTTTCCATCAGGAGCCTGGGGCCTGAGTTGGTCCGGTAGAGTACGGCGATATCACTGTACTTATACCCTGCCGACACATATTGCTTTATCTCACCGGCAATCCGGTTGTTCTCTTCAAAACTGTCCTGCCAGACCCTGGTGATAATCTTTTTCCCTCTTGCGCCTGCGGTCCTTATATTCTTTTTGAAACGTTTTTCATTATTCTCAATCAGACGCAGGGCCGGCTCTGCAATCTCGGCCGTGCATCTGTAGTTCACATCCAGGAGAATACGCTCTGCATTCGGGTAATCCCTCTCAAATCCCAGCATAATCTCCGGCCTGGCGCCGCGGAAACGGTAGATGGACTGATCGTCGTCACCGACGATAAACAGATTGTTTTCCGGTTTTGCTATGAGACGGATGATTTCATACTGCAGCCGGTTTATGTCTTGAAACTCGTCAATCAGGATGTAGCGGTAACGCTTCTGCCATGCCCCCAGGATGTCTTTTCTTTCCCGGAACAACTGCCAGCACATGACCATCATATCATCAAAATCAATGAGTCCCGACCGTCTCATCTGTTCCTCATAGCCGCTGTAAATCCTCCGGAAGGTTTCATCCGGGCAGTTTTTGGAGTAGTAATGCCTCAAATCGATCATTTCTCCTTTTATGGAGCTGATCTCGGTTAAAACAGAGGAGACGAATTCATTCTCATCCTCCAATTCCAGCTCTTCTTTTCCCGCCAGTTCCCTGATAAACTGCATCTGCTGTTCCGTTCTCACAATATTCTGCGCCGTATAACGGTAGGCCAGCTTCAGGATCTGGAAAAAGATTGCGTGAAATGTGCCGAAGGAAACTCCCCGGGCCGCTCCGGCCAGGCGTGCGAAACGTTCCTTCATCTCCTCCGCAGCCGCCCTGGTAAACGTGATAACGAGAATATCCGACGGGTTGACTTTGCATTCCTCCGTCAGGTATTTGATCCTGTGCGTAATTACCGTGGTCTTTCCGGAGCCCGGGCCGGCCAGCACCATCATCGGCCCGTCTCTGTGGCGTATCGCCTGTTCCTGTGTCCTGCCAAATTCCATTTACTGTTGTCCTGTTCTGTTTCTTTGTCTTGTTTTTTTGGTTTTTCTGTTTCTTTAACTGTATTTAATCCGGTACTTTATTTCTTTGTCTTTTATTTCTTTATTTGTGCGTCCTTCACCCATGTCGTATAGTTCAAAAGGAGTGCTCAAATTCCCCAGCACTCCTTTTGCAGCTATATATTGGTTACGGCAGCCCGAATGCAGAACGCACAGGTTACCGCTTACGGCGGTGAAAAACGCTTACCATGTTTTCATTAATTTGATAAGAGCTCGATTCCCTTTCTGATTCTCTTAAGGGATTCTTCTTTGCCAAGCACTTCCATAATCTCGGTGGCTCCGGCAGGTGTCATCTGCTTGCCGGACACGGCCGTACGGATGGGCCACATTACAAATCCGGTCTTAACTCCCTTTTCAGCCACATAAGCGGAAAGGACAGCAAAAAGGCCGTCGTTGGAATAGTCTTCCTGTGCCTCCAGGACAGGAAGAAGCTCCTTCAGCACTTCGAGGGAAGTTTCTTTCGTTGTCTTCATCTTCTTGTGGACATACATCTCGGTGTCGTACCCTGGAAGCTCCTCAAAGAAATCAATATGCTCTTCAATCTCCGGGAGAACTTCAACTCTTGTCTTAACCATGGCGGCAATCTTCCTGAGATCCAGATCTTTGCTGATTACCTTCTTAATATAAGGCTCCGCTATGCCGTAGAAACGGTCGAAGTCCATTGCCTTGATATATTCGCCGTTCATCCATTTTAATTTGACCATGTCAAATACGGCCGGGGATTTGCTGATATTCTTATAATTAAATTCCTTCACCAGCCCGTCCAGGGAGAAAATCTCCTGGTTGTTCTCAGGGGACCAGCCCAAAAGAGCTACGAAGTTGACAACAGCCTCTGAAATAAATCCCTGGTCAATCAGATCCTGATAGGAGGAATGGCCGCTTCTCTTGCTCAGCTTCTTGTGCTCCTCATTGGTAATGGTCGGACAGTGCACGTAAACCGGAACCTCCCAGCCAAACGCCTCATAGAGACGGTTGTATTTCGGGGAGGAGGATAAATATTCGTTGCCGCGGACAACATGGGTAATCTCCTGCAGATGATCGTCGACAACGTTGGCAAAGTTGTAGGTCGGATATCCGTCTGATTTGATGAGAACCATATCATCCAGCTCCGAATTGTCTACCGAGATATCTCCGTATATCTCGTCGTGGAATGTTGTCTTTCCTTCTCTTGGGTTGTTCTGACGGATTACATAAGGTTTTCCCGCCTTTAAATTTGCCTCAATCTCCTCTTTTGACAAATGCAGGCAGTGCTTATCATACGTCATAATCTCTTCGCCGTTTACAGTCCTTTTAAGGCTGTTCAGACGTTCCTGGTCACAAAAGCAGTAGTATGCCTCACCCTTGTCCAGAAGCACCTTTGCGTAATCCGTATAAATACCGGCTTTCTGGCGTTCGCTCTGCACGTAGGGACCGTATTCTCCTCCGAGATCGGGACCTTCGTCATGCTGCAGGCCCGTGTCCTTCAAGGTGTTATAGATAATCTCCGTTGCACCCTCGACAAAACGTTCCTGGTCTGTATCCTCAATGCGGAGAAGATAATCTCCATCCTCATGTTTTGCGATTAAATAAGCATATAATGCTGTTCTCAAATTTCCGACGTGCATCTTGCCGGTCGGGCTCGGGGCATATCTTGTTCTGATCTTCGTCATAGTTTCACACTCCTAATCTTTGATAGAGTCCATTATATAACGAAGAGGGAAAATTTACAAGCAGGGGATTGTTCAATGCTCATTTGTTATATGCAGTCCGCCACGAACGATAATATTAAGCGATCATAAAAGGATAAACCGCTCTTCTGAAGAATTTTTCTCCACAAAGCCGGTTTATCCTTTTTCGTTACTATCTAAAATTGAAATCTGGTTTCTTTTTTACAGCATCCCCAGCAGGCGGCTCGCCAGTTGGAAATAAATCATTAGGCTGCATGCATCCACGATCGTGGTGATCATCGGAGCGGCCATAATGGCCGGGTCCAGGTGAATTACTTTTGCCAGGATCGGCAGAGTACAGCCGATGGTTTTTGCGATGATTACGGTAAAGAAAATGCTCAGTACAACGGTCAGACAAATCAGTGTCTTTCCGGGGTACTGTATCATCAGTCGTATGAAGTTGACAAGCGCCAGGCTGACGCCGCAGAGCACTCCCACACGGAGCTCTTTCCATACTACCTGAAAGATATCGGCAGGTTCCACCTCACCGACCGCCATACCACGGATAATCATCGTGCTCGCCTGGCTTCCGGAGTTACCCCCCGTATCCATCAGCATAGGAACAAAGGTTACCAGAAGAGGAATTGCGGCAAAGGCATTCTCATATTTTAACAGGATTCCTCCCGTCACCATGCTGCTGACCATCAGGATCATCAGCCAGGGAATGCGGTTCTTTGCAAGCTGGAACACGCTTGTTTTCAGATACGGCTTCTCACTGGGAAGCATGGCGGCCATCTTCTCAAAGTCCTCCGTCGCCTCCTGTTCCATGACATCCATGACGTCATCGACCGTGATAATACCCACCAGGCGGTTTTCCCTGTCTACAACGGGAAGGCTCAGAAGTCCGTACTCGTTGAAAGTGTCTACCACTTCCTCCCGATCCTCCGTCGTATATGCCTTCATGACATGGATGTCCATGATATCTCCCAGAACCATGTCATACGGGTTCATCAGAAGATCCTTGACCGTCACGACGCCCTCAAGCTGTCTCTTTTCATCCATAACGTAACAG
>CATWBR010000187.1 GCA_958349075.1 uncultured Clostridium sp. | reverse complement strand
ATTATAATGAAATATGATTAAAACCAGCAGCTTTTTTAAACGGAAAATTCGTTAAGGAGACGTGCACGGGAATACATAGTAAAGGCGGACAAAAGATGACAGGAACATGGTATGCGGTGGGAGTGGGCCCCGGAGATCCGGAGCTTATGACGATCAAGGCGGTAAAGAGGCTGAAGGCGTGTGATACGTTAGCGGTTCCCCATAAAGACAGGGATCAGTGTGTGGCATATAGAATAGCGGTACAGGCTGTTCCGGAGCTGGCAGAAAAGAAGTGCATTTGTCTTCCGATGCCGATGACAAAGGACAGGGATTTGCTGGAACAAAGCCACAGCGAGGCGGTAAGAAGGACGGAAGACTGCCTCAGGCAGGGGGAGAATGTGGCGTTTATTACACTGGGAGACACCACGGTCTATTCTACCTGCCTATATATTAAGGAAAGACTGGATGAGAAACAGTATGCCACAGAACTGATAAATGGGATACCCTCTTTTTGCGCCGCGGCGGCCAGAATGGGCATTCCCCTGGTGAACGGCAGGGAAGAGCTTCATATTATTCCCGCATCCTATCAGATTGAGAATGCGCTGGAGCAGCCGGGGGTAAAGGTACTGATGAAGTCGGGAAAGAAGCTTTCCGATGTAAAGCGCCTCCTTGAAAGGCAGGGCCGCGATGCCAGAATGGTGGAAAACTGCGGGATGGAGAACGAGAAGATTTACAGCAGCATAAAAGATATTCCCGATGAGGCAGGATATTATTCCCTGTTAATCGTGAGGGACGGGAAATAAAACATTACAGAAAAACTTACTTCAGACGGAGGAAAACAGATGGTACATTTTGTGGGAGCCGGTTCGGGGGCGGCCGACCTTATTACGGTGAGGGGGGCAAGACTCCTGGGAGAGGCGGATCAGATAATCTATGCGGGTTCGCTCGTAAATCCGGAGCTTCTTGAGTACAGGAAAGAGGGATGCGCTGTTTTTGACAGCGCCAGGATGACGTTAGAGGAAGTCATCGCTAAAATGAAAGAAGCGGAGGACGGCGGCAGAACGACGGTCCGGCTCCACACGGGCGATTCAAGCATTTATGGGGCGATCAGGGAGCAGATGGACCGGCTGGACGAGCTGGGAATTACATATCAGGTCTGCCCGGGGGTAAGCTCCTTCTGCGGCGCGGCGGCATCGATGAATCTGGAATACACTCTGCCCGGAGTGTCGCAGAGCGTCATTATCACCAGGATGGCAGGCAGGACGCCCGTACCGGAGCGCGAGAGTATTGCTTCCTTTGCCGCACATGGGGCGACGATGGCGATATTCCTGAGCACGGGTCTTCTGGGGCCTCTGTCCGAGGAACTGGTGCGCGGCGGATACGGGAAGGAAACGCCGGCTGCCATTATTTATAAGGCAACCTGGCCGGATGAAAAGAAGGTGCTCTGTACCGTTGGTTCGCTTAAGGATACGGCAGCCAGAGAGCAGATTACAAAGACGGCCCTGATTCTGGTGGGCGACGTCATTGCCCACAGCTCCTATGAAAGGTCAAAGCTCTACGATCCCGTTTTCACCACTGAGTTCAGGAAAGGCGTGCCGGCCGAAGGAGGAGGGCAGAATGAGGATTGTAATCATTAGCTTTACCGCTCAGGGCGGCATCACCGGCGGGAGACTGGAAACCGGCTTAAAAGACCTGGGACATGAGTCCCGGGCTTTTTCGGTGCACGGACTTTTAATTTCCCTGAGCGAGTTTGTGAAAAAGGCTTTTACCGAGGAGGACGGACTTATTTTTATCGGGGCGGCGGGAATTGCGGTGCGCTCCATTGCTCCATTTTTAAAAGGAAAAGATCGGGATCCGGCCGTGGTCGTGGTGGACGAACTGGGGAACTTTGCCGTCTCCCTTCTGTCGGGCCATCTGGGGGGCGCAAACGAGCTGGCCTCCGAGGCGGCAAAGGTATTGGGAGCGCAGCCGGTTATCACGACGGCGACGGATCTGCATCACGCTTTTGCTGTGGATCTTTTCGCAAAAAAGAATGGACTCACAATCGATGACCTGAAAGAGGCGAAAGAGATTTCAGCCGCCGTTCTGAGAGGGGAGCCGGTGGGACTGTTCAGTGATTTTCCGTTGGCGGGAGAGATTCCGGAGCCGCTTGAAAAAGGAACGTGGCACCGGCGGAATATTTATATTACATGCAGTTGTGCTGAAATTCCCTATGAAGGCGGGAAAAGGCCGCCCGGCTGCGGCCTTCTGCGCCTGATTCCAAGGGCTGCAGTCCTGGGGATGGGGTGCCGCCGTGAAATACCCGGAGAGGCAGCTAAAAACGCGGCTGAGGAGCTTCTGAGGAGCTGTGGAATCGACAGGCGGGCAATCGCCATGCTTGCCAGCATTGATCTGAAACGCGATGAGAAGGCTCTTATCGCGCTGGCCGAAGACTGGGGCCTTACATGGCAGGTTTTTACGTCCGGGGAGCTGAGCGCGGTGGAGGGCAGTTCATCGGAATCGGAGTTTGTAAAAAGCGTGACGGGGGTTGGCAATGTATGCGAGCGATCGGCTCTCGCCGGCGCGGCGATCGGCGGAGGGAAGGTGCGGCTGGCGGCAGAGAAATGCATCTTTCCCTCCGTGACGGCGGCGGTTGCGGTGCGGGAAACCGTGATAGAATTTTGACGGATTGAGCGTTTGGATGCGATGTCACTTAAATGCACAGATGGAAGGGAAGAAAAGAGGATGCAGGAAATCAATAAAGGGAAATTATACGTCGTGGGGATTGGGCCGGGCGCTTATGAGCAGATGACGATACGGGCGGAGCGGGTGATAAAAGAGTGCAGCGTAATTGCCGGTTATACCGTTTACATCGATTTGATAAAAGAATTTTTTCCGGATAAGGAACTTCTCACAACGCCGATGCGCCGGGAAAAAGAGAGGTGTATTATGGCTCTTGAATCGGCTTCAGGGGGAAAAGTGACGGCAATGATTTGCAGCGGTGACAGCGGTGTCTACGGGATGGCCGGGCTCATTCTTGAACTGGCGCCGGAATATCCGGGGGTGGAGATTGAGATTATCCCGGGGGTGACGGCAGCTCTGAGCGGAGGGGCTGTTCTGGGCGCGCCTTTAGGACATGACTTTGCCGTTATCAGCCTGAGCGATCTCCTCACGCCGATGGAAACGATCAATAGACGGCTTAAAGCCGCGGCAGAGGGCGATTTTAATATCTGCCTTTACAATCCTTCCAGCAGGAAACGTTCCGGTTATCTGAAACAGGCCTGTGAAATTCTGCTCTGTTATAAAGATGAAAGAACGGTCTGCGGCCTGGTAAAAAATATCGGCCGCGAGGGTGAAACAATGGAAGTGATGACGCTTAGAGAATTAAAAGACGCTGACGCCGACATGTTTACAACGGTTTTTATCGGCAACAGGATGACACGGGATATCGGGGGCAGAATGGTTACGCCCAGAGGTTATAAAGATGTGTAAGATAATGATATTCGGCGGAACTACCGAGGGAAGGCTCCTGGCGGAGTACTGCGGTAAAAACAGGATACCGGCTTATGTGAGCGTGGTATCTGAATACGGGAGAGAGCTGCTGGGAGAGAATCGCTGCATAAGGCCGGTGACGGGCACCATGGATGCGGAGCAGATGCGAAATTGGCTGACGGAGAAAAAAATTGAACTCGTCATCGATGCGACCCACCCTTATGCGCGGAATGCAACGGAAAATATAAAAGCGGCATGCAGGAAGACAAAGACGGAATATCTTCGCTGCATAAGAAGCACGGAAAGCGGCCGCGAAACGGTGGGGACGAGAACCTTTCAAACCGCGGCAGAGGCCGCGGCGTGGCTTGAAAAGAGCGAGGGCAATATCTTTGTCACAACCGGAAGCAATGAGCTTAAGGTGTTTGCAGGGTCCGACAGGCTGCGGGAGCGCATCTATGCCAGAGTGCTGCCGTCCTCCGGCGTTGTAAAGAAATGTGAAGAGCTGGGAATCCCGGGAAAACACCTGATCTGTATGCAGGGACCCTTTTCAAAAGAAATCAATGCGGCCATGCTGCGCCAGGCCAACGCCTCTTTTCTTGTCACCAAAGAGACGGGAAAGGCCGGGGGGTTTGATGAGAAGCTGGAAGCGGCGGCGGAGTGCGGAGTGACGGCCGTAATCATCGGCCATCCGAAGGAGACCGGCGAGACGGTGGAAAGCCTGTTTGAGTCGCTTTCACGGTCTTTTGTCAGGGAAATGCCGCAGGGGAAGCGGCGGGTGACTCTGGCCGGAATCGGACCGGGATCTGCCTCGCTGCTGACGGAGGAGGTAAAGGAAGCGGTAAAAAACAGTGATTTTATCCTGGGAGCGCCGCGCATGCTGGAAGTGGCAAAAGAGCTTCTGAAGCGGGAAAATCCGTCCGGAATAATGCCGGAAGTCAGGGCCGCGTATCTGGATCACGACGTGAAGGAGGCGCTTCGCGGCAGCACCGGCTGGCAGCAGGCGGTCATTCTTTATTCAGGAGACAGCGGATTTTACAGCGGGACAAAAAAACTCGCAGGAAGTCTCTTGGAAGAACCGTATGAGTTCTGTGTACTTCCCGGGATTTCCTCCATCAGCTATTTTGCGGCCAGGCTCATGACTTCCTGGGATGACGCCCTGCTTGCGACGGCGCATGGCCGGGAATTTGATGCCGTAGCGGCGCTGCGGGCGGGAAAGAGGAAGATTTTTCTCCTTACGGGCGGAAAAAGCGGTGTGGGAGAGCTTTGCCGCAGTCTTGCCGATCACGGTTTCGGCCATGTGAGAGTTACGGTTGGAGAAAAACTGTCTTATCCGGACGAGCGCATTACCAATGGGCCGGCGGCAGAGCTGAGCGGTAAGGAGTTTAATCCGCTGAGTATTGTATTGATAGAGGCGGAATCTTGATGCAAAATACGGCATCCACACAATAAGCCATTGGCAGAGGAAGTAAAAAATGAGAGATGATTGGTTTATCAGAGGGAAAGTACCTATGACAAAAAGCGAGGTCAGGGCGGTGTCCCTGTCCAAGCTGGAGCTGAACCGCGGCTCCGTGCTCTGGGATATCGGAGCGGGAACGGGCTCCGTCTCGGTGGAGGCGCTGCTCTGCCATCCGGTGAAAGCGGTCTGCGCTTTTGAAAAGAATGCGGAGGCGGTAGAGCTGATTAAAAAAAACAGAGAGAAAGCGGGAATCCGAAACTTGACGATTGTCGAGGGCGATGCATTGGAACAGATATCCCTGGCCGTAACAGAGGGGCGGGAAAGCGTCATAAAAGACGAATGTATGCGAAAGGTGACCCACGCATTTATCGGAGGCACATCGGGGGAAATGGGCGCCATTATCGACTTGCTGCTTTCTGTTAATTCCCAGATCCGGGTGGTCATCAACGTGATCGCCCTGGAAACACTGTCCATGGTGCTTGAGTGGCTGGGAACGCGGGGGATTGAAGCTGATATTGTTACAGTCCAGGTATCCCGTGCCGTCCGTGCAGGACGTTACCATCTGATGCAGGGACAGAACCCGGTCTATATCATCTCCTTCGGGGGAAGAGAGCCCTTTGCCGGGGAAGGCAGGGAACAAAGCGGGGAGACCGGAGTATGATGCAGGGGAGAGAAGAAAGTAAAAATACTGTTCCGGGAATTCTCTTTGCCGCCCCAAAAAGCGGAAGCGGAAAGACCCTGATAACCTGCGGTTTTCTGCAGGCATTAATTAAGAGAGGACTCCGTCCGTGCTCGTTTAAATGCGGGCCGGATTATATTGATCCGATGTTCCACCGCCATGTCCTCCGGATACCGGGAGCAAACCTGGACAGCTTTTTTCTGGATGAAGAGGAGGTGGAGAAGAGCTTCCAGCGGACGGTTGGGAAAAATGGGGCCGATATAGCGGTAATAGAGGGCGTAATGGGATATTACGACGGTGTCGGCGGGATCCGTACCCAGGCCAGCTCTTACGATATCTCCAGGATTACCGGAACGCCGGTAATCCTGATCCTGGACGGCAAGGGGGCTTCCCTGTCCCTGGCCGCCACGGTAAAAGGTTTTGCCGGATTCAGGCCGGACAGCCGGATTGAGGGCGTTATACTAAACAGGACATCCCCGGCCTCCGCCGGAAGGATTGCCGCTCAGATAGAGTCGGAGACCGGAATACCGGTGGTGGGAAGCCTCCCCGAAGCGCCGGAATACAGCTTTGAGAGCCGCCACCTGGGCCTCTTTCTGCCCGGAGAGATTGATTCGCTTTGCAGGCGCCTGGAAAACCTGGCGGAGCAGATGGAAAAAACCGTGGATATCGACCGGATTCTCGCGATAGCAGGGGTCAAAGAGGCAAATCATACCGGGATAAAGAAAGGCGAAGAGAAGCTTATCATTTCCGATGAGAGCGCAGGGCGATACAGTGTGCGGATTGCCGTTGCCCGTGACGAGGCATTTTGTTTCTATTATCAGGAGAATCTGGACCTTCTGAAAGAACAGGGGGCAGAGCTTGTAAACTTCAGCCCCCTTCATGACAAAGAGCTGCCCGGGGACGTGGGCGGTATCATTCTGGGAGGCGGATATCCGGAAAACTACGCAAGAGAACTCTCCGAAAATACGGAAATGCTCCGTTCCATCAGGGAAGCCTGGCAGCAGGAAATGCCCATGCTGGCGGAATGCGGAGGATTCTTATATCTGCACGACAGTCTTGAGGGCAGCGACGGCATCGTCTATCCGATGGCCGGAATTTTTAAAATGTCTGCATTCAGAACCGGGAAACTCGGCCGTTTCGGCTATATCAGCCTGACACCGCCGGATGGGGCGGGTCTTAAGGGGCATGAATTCCATTACTGGGAGAGCGGGGATCCGGGGGAAGCCTGGCTGGCTGAAAAACCGGCGTCGGAACGGAAATGGCGGTGCATTCATCAGGACGGTGCAAGAATCTGCGGATTTCCCCATCTTTACTATCCGTCTGCGCCGTCCTTTACGGAACAGTGGCTGCAACAGTGCAGGGCATGGAACGGTGCAGTTCATAGAAGTGAGAACGAAAAAAGGAAGGGATATAAAATTAAGACATGAAATATTATTTTGCCCCCATGGAGGGTATTACAGGATATCTGTACCGGCGCGCCCATCACCGTTTTTTTGGGGGCGCAGACCGGTATTTCACCCCCTTTATTGCGACGACCCAGAACCACAGGCTGAGTTCCAGGGAAAAAAATGACATCTGTCCGGAACACAATCAGGGAATGCCGCTGGTGCCTCAGATACTGACCAACAAGGCGGAGGATTTTATCTGGGTGGCCAGAGAAATCGCCGGATACGGCTACCGTGAGGTCAATTTGAACCTGGGCTGCCCGTCGGGAACCGTGGTCGCGAAAAAGAAAGGTTCCGGATTCCTCTTCTATACGGGGGAACTCGACCGTTTCCTGGAACAGGTGGTGAGAGAGCTTGAACCCGACGGCGTCTCGGTGTCGGTAAAGACAAGAATCGGACTTAACAGTCCCGACGAATTTGAAGAGCTGATGCAGGTGTACAACCGGTATCCCCTGAAAGAATTGATTATCCATCCCCGCGTGCGGAGTGATTTCTATGAGAACAAGCCAAACCTCACTGTGTTCATGGAAGGCGCAAAACAGAGCCGCAATCCGGTCTGCTATAACGGGGATATTTTTACGCGGGAAGCGTTCACCGCATTCAGGGAACAATTCCCTCACGATCAATTCCCCATGATCGGGAGCGTCATGCTGGGCCGCGGAGCCGTCGCGAACCCGGCTCTGTTTAAACAGCTTAATGCCGGGGAAAACGCCGCCCCCGGCCGGGATAAACCTGAAAAAACCGCCTTAAAGGCATTTCATGATGAAATTTTTAACGGATATCGTGAAACAATGTCGGGTGATCGGAATACACTTTTTAAAATGAAAGAGCTGTGGTTTTATATGGGCGGCCTTTTTGAAGGAAAAGAAGCGGGAAGCAAAGAGAAACGTCTGAAAAAAATAAAAAAGTCCCAGAAGTTCCCGGAATATCTGGCGGCGGTAGAAGAGCTTTTTGCAGAGTGCGGATGGTGAGGGAGGTTGTGAGTCTTCAGTCCCGGGATTAGTTTGGTCGTGGGTGGGGAATCCGGGCAGAAAAAGTTCCTGCGGGAAACGCTCGCGCTCTTTGGAGTACATAACGGACACTAACCTCGAAAAGACCTCGGTAAGTGCCGATGGACTCCAGGTTCCCTCCGGAATCATTTTCTCCCTCCTTCCCCACAGGAAGATTATGGCCGGGACTGAAGACGCCCAGGGTATCGCACACCATCCTGCCTGCAACCGCTGGTTGTCCTGAATTTTAAAGGGCAAACAAAAAACGAAGGCTACAAAAACTAAGGTACACAAAAAACTAAAGAATACAAGAAAATTAAATCATATAAGAAAGTGTGGCGGCAGCGGCTCCCACCC
>CATWBR010000186.1 GCA_958349075.1 uncultured Clostridium sp. | reverse complement strand
GGAAAATGCTCTATGATAGGATAATACTCTATGATAGAAAAAGCCCTCCGGGCGGGATTCTTTCTTACATATATTCCGTGAGCTGTCTCAGCAGCGCCGTATATCCCGTCTGCATTTCCTGATAAATTTTCAAGATCGGTTCCGATTTCTCGCGCACGGTTCCCATGATCACATCATAGTTTTCGACAATTGTCGCCACAATGGAGGAGTCAACCAGCCCGTGCCCGGACATGTCGTTTAGAATGGAACACGTTTTTTCTTTGGAGAACGAGTCCTTGTAGCTCCTGGTGCCGGAAAGGGCGCTGACGATGTCGGCCACAGCGACGATGCGCTGCGGTGTTGACAGTTCGCTTCCGTCCAGGCCGCGGGGATATCCGGAACCGTCCAGTTTTTCGTGGTGGCGGAGCGCGATATCCCTCACTTTCGGTGTGACGCTGTCGCCCAGGATCGTTTCCGTCAAATCCACATGGGTCCTCATCACGGTCATGGCCTGCGGGCTTAACTTGCCGGGGAACTCAAGTATCTCGGAGGGGATTCCAAGCTTGCCCAGATCATGGAGCATGGCGCCGCAGGTGATATCATTGATATCATCCTCGGTGTTGCAGAAGATTTTTGCGAGCTCGGTGCTGATTACCGTCGTCGTGATCGTGTGGGTGACGGTATGCGGACTTCTGAAATCAATTGCATAAGTCATCATCGTGAGCAGAGCATTTCTCTCTTCCTCCGTAAACGGAACATCCTCCAAAACCCGGTCAAATTCTTTTTCCAGAAGCCCGGACAGGAGAGAAGCGGTCTGGGACTCCGTCGAAGCGCTGAAGAGAAATGAGAAATCCGCCTGGTTAAAGAGTTTTGATGCCTCGGGACTGAAAATATCGGGCGTATTTTTGTTGACATAATTCTGGAAATTGCGATAGTCCCTTTTCCCCTTAGTCTGGGAGAGATAGATGTCAAAGCGGTCGGCCAGATTGATAAGCTGGGCGGCTTTTCTGGAAAACATTGCAACCTGTTCAAGATGCGCCATTTTCTTCCAGGGGGTGTGATGGAACAGGATAACGGATGATTCGTCCTTAAACGGAGTAAAATACTTGAAAAACATATAACCGTAAATGGAATGGTTCCAGACATTGCGGGTTTCAAACTCCACCATACGGTCAATCTCATCCGTCTTATAGGCACCGATATCGTGGAGGGCGGCCAGAATCAAAAGGTTGCGGATCTCCTTTGGCGTGTAATCACTGGAGGCTTTCAACATTTGAAACACGATATAGGAGACGCGGGAACCATGGCCGATGAGCCGTTTGTCGACCAGATTAAATGCTCTCTTTACAATTTCTACAATATCCTTATTGCTGACGGGCAATGTGTATTTATACATAGGGGGCCTTTCCGGAGCGGCAATTTTGCGCGCGTCTCTCTTTGTTTCCGTACATTTTTATGTGGCAGTTACACTAAATATTATCATAGGAGGGGAGGCGGTTCAAGCAGATTCAGGGCCTCGGGGGAAAAATTTGTACCTGTCCGCGCGGGATATGAGCTGCGGGGCAAGTTACCGGGCACGGAGCGGGCAGAAACAGTTTTAGGGATTAATTCCGTGAAAATTTCACATTGTGAATGGACACTGAACTTGATATACTATAACAGGAAGGGAGGCGGTGCGTGTGATATATAATTTTGATGAGATCGTTGACAGAACTCACAATAATGCTGCCAAATACGACGAAAGAATTAAGAAATTCGGAACTGACGATGTGATTCCGCTGTGGATTGCCGATATGGATTTCAGGGTTGCGAAACCGATAGAGGACGCTCTGGTAAATAAAGCCCGCCAGGGGATTTTCGGATATGTATCAAGGCCTGACGAATACTGGGATGCCCTGGCGAGATGGCAGAAGAGAAGAAACGGCTGGGACGTGGACAAATCGCTCTTAAGTTTTAACTGCGGCGTGGTTCCGTCGCTGGCAGCTCTGGTACGCCAGTTCAGTGAGGAGGGGGAAACCATTCTGATCCAGACCCCGGTATATTCAGAATTTTATGAGGTGGTGGAGAATGCGGGGCGCAGTGTTGTTACAAACCGCCTGACGGAGAAGAACGGCCGCTATGAGATTGATTTTGAGGATTTTGAGGAGAAATTGAAACAGGGGCCAAAGGCGTTTATCCTGTGCAATCCGCAGAACCCGGTGGGACGTTCCTGGAGCAGAGAGGAGCTTAAACGGATGGGAGAACTTTGCGTCTCATACCATGTTCCGATTCTGTCCGATGAGATCCATGCCGATCTGATGCTGTGGGGGAACCGTCACACTCCGATGGCGTCCGTCTCACCCGAGATTGCGGCAAACACAATCACCTGCACGGCAGTCAGCAAGACATTCAATCTGGCCGGTCTGCAGGCATCTTCCGTTATCTTCAACAACAGTGAGGAGCGGGCCAGGTTTGAGAGGTTCTGGCACAATCTGGAGATACACAGGAATAATTGTTTCAGCCTCGTAGCATCAATTGCCGCCTACAACGAGGGAGAAGAATGGCTTGAACAGTTACTGCCCTATCTGGAAGGAAATATGAAGTACATCCAGGAATACTGCGAGAAAAATATCCCTGAGATTAAAGCGAATCTTCCGGAATGCACCTACCTTGTCTGGCTGGACTGCCGCGGACTCGGAAAGCCAGATGATGAGCTGAACCGTTTTATGATAGAGAAAGCCGGAATAGGTTTGAATGCCGGATGTGATTTTGACCGGGAGCTGAGCGGATATATGCGTCTGAACGCCGCCTGCCCGAGACAGGTACTGGAAAAGGCAATGGAACAGCTTAAGGATGCCGTTGCCCGGGAACGCTCCGGCCGGCAATAGCAGGGGCGGTATGATGAAAGGGAGGTATCAGGGGTATGGAGAAAAGTAAATCTACATTCTGGGAAAACTATCGTTTTCCTCTGACGTTGATTGCAGGTATCGCGATCGGCAGTATCATAGGTATCGTATTTGGTGACAAAGCAGTTGTATTAAAACCGTTCGGGGATATCTTTATCAATCTGATGTTCTGCGCGGTGGTGCCGTTAGTATTTATCACGATTTCCAGTGCGGTCGGAAACATGCTCAGCATGAGGCGGCTTGGAAAAATCCTGGGCTATATGCTGGGAGTTTTCATTGTGACGGGAGCGATCGCGTCCGTTGCCATCATTGTGATGGTGAAGATCTTCCCGCCGGCAGAGGGGGTTAACATCGCCCTCACGGCGCCGGATTCACTGGACAGCGTCAATCTGGGCGAGCAGATCGTAAAAGCGCTCACGGTTAATGACTTCTCCGGCCTGCTTTCCAAGGCCAATATGCTGCCGTTAATCTGTTTTTCCGTTCTGTTCGGCGTGTGTGTCAGCCTTACGGGAAAAGAAAACAACAGCATGGTTGCAAAAGGCCTGGAGGCTCTTTCAGCAGTCATGATGAAGATGATTTCACTGATCATGTATTACGCCCCGATCGGACTGGGAGCGTATTTTGCATCCCTGATCGGCGAATTTGGCCCCCAGCTTCTTGGGTCCTATGCAAAAGCGATGATTATTTACTATCCGCTGTGTATCGTGTATTTCTTCGTGGCATTTGCGGCATACTCGTACTTTGCCGGAGGAAAGAGGGGAACGAGAAAATTCTTCAAGAATATTCTGAACGCCTCGGTGACTTCCCTGGCCACCCAGAGCTCTATTGCCACGCTGCCGGTCAACCTGGATGCTGCTAAGACCATCGGCGTGCCAAAGGATATCAGGGATATTGTGCTTCCAATCGGAGCGACGATGCATATGGACGGAACCTGTCTTTCCTCTATCTTAAAGATATCATTCCTGTTCGGCATCTTTGGCCAGGATTTCTCGGGGATTGGCACCTATATTACCTGTGTCTGCATCGCAATTCTGGGCGGTGTCGTTATGTCAGGCGTTCCGGGAGGCGGCCTCATCGGTGAGATGCTGATTGTCAACCTGTTCGGCTTCCCACCGGAAGCATTCCCGATTATCGCAACGATCGGATTTCTTGTGGATCCTCCTGCAACCTGGATCAATGCCACGGGAGATACGGTTGCATCCATGATGGTAACGCGCATGGTAGAGGGAAAAGAATGGATGGATATAGCGCCGGAAGAGGATCCTGCGTAACAGTTCACTTCGTGCCCGGCAACACGCTTTGCGATGCAAAGAAACGATAATAATCTATCAGAACTACACAACAAAAGGAGACCTGCCATGTTCCGCTTGTGGGGAAAAATATTTAAAGATAACAGAATGCTTCGGGATACGGTAATCTGCAACGGCGACTATTCCATGTCCAGGACGGCCATGATCTTTGATGCCGTGGACCAGATATGCTACCAGTTCGATCTGGGGCATCCGGTCTGGCTGGACGCTACGGTTGAGGAATTTAAACGCCATGACAAGGCCCGGTTTTCAAGTGACAACTTTATAGAATCCATTGATTTCGACTTTCTGGAAATCCAGGTACTGGAAGAATAGCGCGGAAACAGTGTATTGTTAACAGAAACAGAGAGCCCGGATACTGCTCACATTTTAGAATGTGGCGGTATCCGGGCTCTCTGTTTCCGGTGAGGGCGGTAGTCTGTCCGCAGAGCGTTCGGTCAATTGTTTCATGGGAAATTTTTATAGGTTGCGCCAAATATCAGATATTCCTATGTGAGAAAAGCATCATCACGAATAACTCAGATTATGTCTGCATAAACCGAAAAGGAGACTGCGGCTGAACAAACGGCTGACGGGGGCAGTTCACGTAAAAAAAGGAAGAGGAGCAATAAGAAATGCAATTTATTGATTTTCATGCGGACACCCTAAACCGCCTGTTTTATCAGGAGGGTATGGAGTTGGGAGATTTATGGGAGAACAAATGCCATGTATCGGTTAAAACACTGGAGCAAAGTGGATACACAGCCCAGATGTTTGCCTGTTTTCTGAATCTTAAAAGGCCGGCGCGCCTTGGGAACCACTATCAGGATGTGCTGGGCATGATCGATCTGTTCCGGCGGCAGGCCTGTAAATATGAGGATAAAATACGTTTTGCAGGCAGCTTTCAAGACTATTCTGAGAATAAGAAGCAGGGAGTGATATCGGGATTTCTGACGTTGGAGGAGGGCGGGGTTCTGGAGAACAGGATAGAGCGCCTGGATGAACTGTACGAAAAAGGCATACGGGTAATTAACATGACCTGGAACCATGAAAACTGCCTGGGCTATCCCCACTGCTCGGCGCAGTCTCAGCCCAGAGGGCTGAAGGAATTCGGACTGGAGACGTTAAACAGGATGGATGAGCTGGGGATTATAGCGGACGTATCCCACCTGTCGGATGAAGGATTCCAGGATGTTATGCGGTACGGAAACAGGCCGGTGATGGCAACGCATTCCAATGCCCGCGCCCTACGCGCGGTGAGCCGCAACCTAAGCGACGATATGATACGCCGGCTTGCAGAACATGGAGGCATAATCGGATTGAATTTTTACTCTAACTTTTTATCCGGGGATCCGGTAAGCCGAATCTCGGATATGATGCGCCACTGCCGTCATATCATCAACATCGGCGGCGAGGAAGTGTTGGGAATCGGCGCCGATTTTGACGGTATGGATATAAAACTGGAAATTAATGGGGTAAAAGAAATATCAAAACTCGCCGAAGCCATGGAGAGGGACGGCTTTTCCGAACGGCAGACAGAGCTCATCTGCTACCGTAATGCAGAAAATTTTTTTTACCGTTACTGGGGAGATTCAGTCTGAGCCGCTCCACAAGAGTCTGAAGTTCCTGAATTACCCGATGATGTCCCCTCATGACATCCGCCAAAACAGTGCTGAAGACGGGGAATCTCCGCATAAAGGACACATAAAGGACGTGACAACCCTTCTAAAATATGGTAGAGTTATTCTTGTGAAAATCCCTGATAAAGGGAGATAATATTGAAGATAAAGTAACTGTCCGGTTTCTGCGGGAGTGCTGCGGTTGGCAGGGAAAAATCCCGGAGCATGTCTTGCGGTGCATACCGGATAGCTGCGAACATTATACGTATGGAGGAATGGAAGATGGATAGACTGATTGGTACCGTTTCCAGAGGCGTCCGCGCCCCGATTATCAGGCAGGGTGACGATCTGGTTCAGATTGTAGCAGATTCTGTATTGGAAGCAGCAGAGAGCGAGGGCTTTTCACTGCGCGATAAAGATGTGGTGGCTGTGACGGAGGCCGTAGTGGCGAGAGCGCAGGGCAACTATGCAACCATAGAGCAGATCGCAAAGGATGTGCACAATAAATTCGGCGACGAGACAGTGGGAATCATCTTCCCAATCCTGAGCAGAAACCGTTTTTCCATCTGCTTAAAAGGTATTGCCATGGGCTGCAAGAAGGTGGTTCTGATGCTCAGCTATCCTTCCGATGAAGTGGGCAATCACCTGGTTACTCCGGAGCAGCTTGATGAAAGCGGAGTAAATCCATGGAACGACGTGCTGACGGAAGAGAGATACCGTGAGCTGTTCGGCTACAGAAAACACCAGTTTACCGGTGTGGATTATGTGGATTATTATAAGAAGCTGATTGAGGATACCGGAGCAGAGGTTCAGATTATTTTTGCCAACAACGCAAAAGCGATCCTGGACTATACAAAGACCGTGTTAAACTGTGACATCCATACCAGGAACAGGACGAAGAACATGCTGATGAAGGCGGGAGCCGTTAAGGTTCTTTCCCTTGACGACATCATGACTGAGAGTGTGGACGGAAGCGGATATAACGACAGCTACGGCCTTCTTGGTTCCAACAAGGCCACGGAAGATTCCGTAAAGCTCTTCCCGATCCACTGCGGCGAATTTGTGCATGATGTGCAGAAAAAGCTGATGGAAGCGACAGGAAAACACATCGAAGTCATGGTTTACGGCGACGGCGCGTTCAAGGATCCCGTAGGAAAGATCTGGGAACTGGCCGATCCGGTTGTTTCCCCTGCCTACACAGACGGACTTGAGGGAACTCCGAATGAAGTAAAATTAAAATATCTTGCCGATAATAACTTTGCCGATCTTGCCGGTGAAGAGCTTAAGAGCGCGATTTCAAATTATATCAGGGAAAAAGACGAGAAAGCGGAAAATCTGACAGGAAATATGGTATCCCAGGGTACCACTCCGAGAAGACTGACCGATCTTATCGGTTCTCTCTGTGACCTGACTTCAGGAAGCGGCGATAAGGGTACTCCGATCGTCCTGATCCAGGGCTATTTTGATAATTATACAAAATAGAGAACAGTAACGTTAGAACTATCCGGGAGGTAGTTATGGCACAGACGATAACAGATTTTAAATCATTTCTGGGAGATGCCAAAGAGGCGGTCATTGAGCTTTCCGATTTTACAAAGAAGGAAGAACAGCTCAG
This sequence comes from uncultured Clostridium sp., assembly GCA_958349075.1. GTDB lineage: Bacteria > Bacillota > Clostridia > Lachnospirales > Lachnospiraceae > Otoolea. The sequence goes on along the minus strand of CATWBR010000186.1, from coordinate 1,024 downwards.
GATGGAGGAGCTGCGCCTGGAAAAATCCCTGGAGGCAGAGCAGAAGGCGGTTGAAGACGCCATCAGCCTGACAGTCCGGAAAAGACGGGATGAGATGGAGAGCAGCTATGACGCGGAGATAGGAAAACTCCAGGAAAAGCTGAAGAAAATCAGGGCCCGCAGGGAAAAAGCCAAAAACCAGGGCATGAAGGACCGAATCAGGGAAGAGACCGTGGAGCTGCACGAACACAACAGAGAGCTGAACGTCAGGATGAAGACCCTGTTCCAGTCCCAGAGAGTGCCGTCTTTCTGCAGAAACGGATTTTATTATGCCCTCTATTATCCCAGAGGGATTAAAGAAATTTTCACCTTCCTGCTGACCTTTGCAGTCTGTTTCCTGCTGATTCCATACGGAGTGTACACTGCGCTTCCCGATAAAAAGACTCTGTATCTGGTGCTGATTTACGTGGTTGCAATCCTCATCTTCGGCGGAATCTATACGATTGTGGGCAATGCCACAAAAGGCCGCCATCAGAGCGCTCTTCAGGAGGGCCGGACGATAAGGAGCCTTATCAACTCCAACAATAGAAAGATCCGTGTCATCACGGCTTCGATCAAAAGAGACAGAAATGAAGCAATCTATGATCTGGAGAAGTTTGATGACGAGATTGCCCAGCTTGAGCAGGAGATGGCCGAGACGATCCGCAAGAAAAAAGAGGCGTTAAACACATTTGAAAATGTGACAAAAACGATCATTACCGATGAGATTACCGGCAACAGCAAAGCGAAGATTGACGATTTGCAGGCGGCCTACGAGGATGCCGGCAGCCGCCTCAGGTACACGGAGACGATTGTAAAAGAGAAAAAGATTTTTATTACGGATACTTATGAAAGCTACGTGGGCAAGGAATTTCTGACGGCTGAGCGGCTGGAGGAGCTGAAACGGATTCTGGAATCCGGCGAAGCCGGCAATATCAGTGAGGCGATCGAGGTATACCGCGACAGAAATATGTCGAGAAAATAATATGTCGAGAAAGTAATATGC
>CATWBR010000185.1 GCA_958349075.1 uncultured Clostridium sp. | reverse complement strand
ATTCTATATGAATAGTAGATAAAATTCACATCCTGCTTCGTCCGGGCGCATTCCGGCATACCGCCCGGACGGGTGATGTTCCATGTTCTTTTCCCAAAACGCACAAAAATATGGCGCGGCCGGAGGTTTTGAAAGCCCTCTCAGCCGCGCCGTATGTAATTTCTGATTTAACTTATTTAACCACAGGAAGTTTCATCACTATCTTCGTGTAGGTCTGCTGCACTGCCGTATGGCGCACCGCCTTGTGGCCGTCGTGCGGGAAAGCAATGTAGCACATCCCTGCCGTGATTTTCATCACATTTTCTTCGGAGCCCGTATAAGCCGCTTTGTCTTTATCGTCGTCATACTCTCCGTCTTCCCTTAAATCTTCCAGATCCGCCCAGGCAATCTCCTCGCTGCCTTCTAAGACAATCTGAACGTCCACATATTTCCTGTGAGCCTCAAACGTCCCTTCGGCCATCGGCTTTGTATCACCCTTTTGGACCATAAAGAATCCGCCGTCAAACTCGTATTTACCGGCTGCGGGATTCCGCAGGGCCTCCACGGCCTGCAGTCCGTTTTCCAGATTGTTAAGCATACAGCTATAAAAGCGGATGTTGGCAAATTTATCAATAATCATACTCTTCAGTTCTCCTTTACCCCATCAGATGCAGCTTTTCGCCATCGCACCGGCCGAAGCTGCTGCCTCTTTATGTTTCTTGCCCTGGATGAAGAAATAAACCAGGACTGCGATTCCCATCGGAATACCAATCAGTGTTGTGATATTTTCAGGAATAATGATGAAAATAGCAACACATGCAAGGAGAATACGTACAATCGGGTTCTTAATCGGTACAAACAGATAGCCTGCAATACCGCCTGCCAGGAAGATGATGCCGTATGCCATGATTGCCGTATTGACGATTACTTCCGTCACGGTTCCCTGAAGAAGGAGCGCCGGATGGAAGACAAACACGTAAGGTGTCAGGAAGGACACGAGCGCATAGGCGAATGCCGTCCAGCCCGTCTTCCAGGAGCTGGCCCCCGCGATACCGGCGGCCGTAAAGGATGCCAGGCATACCGGCGGTGTAATCTGTGCAATAACGCCAAAGTAGAAAATGAACATATTGGCCGGCAGCGGATCGATTCCCAGTGAAATCAGTGTGGAACAGAACAGGATGTTGGCAATCAGGTAAGCCGCTACGGTTGGGAGAGCCATACCGAGGAGCATGCACCCGAGCATTGTGATAATCAGCGCCAGAGCCAGGCTGGAGCTTCCCGTTGCCGCAATAATCTTTGTCAGTTTGTTCGCCACGCCGGACTGTACCACGATACCTGTCATGATACCGCAGGCAGCGGTTGGAATGGCGATTCCGTACGCCTGTTTCGTGCCGTCCAGTACGGCGTCGATAAACTGGCTTAAGTTCATCCTGGTATCTTTAGATATAAAGCTTACGATGATGGCCAGAGCCGAACCCACCAGGGCCGCCCTTGTCAGGGAGCTTCCCATGAAAATCATGACTACCAGCACAATGATAGGAGCAAGCTGATAAAATCTCGGCATAATCGGCGCCGTTTTGCAGACAACCGCTTCGTCGTGGGAATTCATCTTTTTCTTCTTTGCCAGGAAGTGAACCAGCAGGAAGACGGAACCGTAGTAGGCCAGAGCGGGAATAATCGCCGCCATGGCAATCCTCGTGTAGCTGATGCCAATCATCTCGGCCATGATGAAGGCGCCGACACCCATGATCGGAGGCATAATCTGGCCGCCCGTGGAGGCTACCGCCTCGATGGCGCCCGCCTGGTGAGGCTCATAGCCCGATTTCTTCATAAGCGGAATGGTCATAACGCCGGTACTCGTTACATTTGCAACGGCCGATCCGGAAATCATTCCCATCAGTCCGGAAGACACTACCGATGCCTTTGCCGGGCCGCCGGCCGTCTTGTCGCTGAGTTTCATTCCCAGGTCAATCAGTACCTGCCCGCCGCCGCATACCGAGAAGAAGGCGCCGAACAGCAGGAAGTAGAACAGTGTATTAACAGATGACGACAGCGGAGAACCCAGAATACCGTTCGGATCCATCACCATAACCTCGCCGAAACTCTGCCACGACATACCGCGGAATTTGAAAATACCGCTGATTTTCTGTCCTAAGAATGCATATGCAATAAATACACAGATGAAGATAAACAGGTTCATACCCATAAATCTTCTCACCGCCTCCATGACGATGAACAGCAGCCAGTATGCGCAGATTAAATCGGCCGTGGTCATACTGTCCACGTTATAAATACGGTTCTGCAGGTAATTTAAGTTTGATATAAAGTAATAGGCACAGAACGCAACTCCTGCAAGCAGGAAAATATCCAAGTGCTTTCGTTGCCGGAGTTTTGCACTTATCCGCAACAGGTTTGTGAATAAAGGCGATTGCCAGAGCCAGACAAAGGTGAATCGGCACCTGAATCCATTTATCAAGCGGCCTCACCAATGCAATATACAATTGGAAAGCAATCAATACTACGGAAAGTACAACTAAAGATGCATATCTCCACTTTGGAAGGCTTGCGAATTTGCTAACTGGCTTTGTATCCTGGTTCAGGGCATTCGCTTCACTCATAATTCATTCCTCCACTATTTTTCAGCGAAGGGAGCCGGCTTTTGCAAGCTCCCTTCCGAGCTTTTTATTGATTGGCAATGAAAAGTCTGATAAACTTGCTTTTCATTAATTATTTACTTAATGTATCCTGCTTCTTTAAAGTATTTCTCAGCGCCCGGATGAAGCTCAAGTCCGCCGACTTTCTCAGATTCCCAGCATGTTGCAGGGTCGAACGGTTCGATGGATGCCAGTACGGATACAAGGTAATCCCTGTTCTCGCACATTGTCTTTGTCATCCAGTAAACAACATCTTCGTCGAGGTCTTCTTTTACAAATAAGCAGTCCGGTGTTCCGGCATTGATAATCACTTCGGTCTGTCCCTTCCAGGAATTTGCCGGAATTTCAATTCTCTGGAATCCTTTTTCGTTTACAAAGTAGTCAAGTGTCGCTTCTTCCCACTGGTTGAAGTGAACGTCACATGTCATGGCAATCTCTGTCATTGTGGATGAGTTGATGGATGTATGGTCAAGCATGAAGTCTAACTTGCCGTCCTTTACCATTGCGGAAAGGTCGGAACCGCCGCCGTGCACTACATCGCCGCCCCAGGATTTGATGTCATCTTCCGTCACGCCCAGGTACTGAAGTAAAATCTGTACCACTTCATTATCCATGGAACCTACCGGGCTGCAGCCAATGCGGATTGGAAGTTTCTGTCTGATAGCTTCTTCCACTGTCTGCACATTGTATTTATCCATAAATGCTTTTGTCATGAAGTTTACAGCCGAAACATTGGTGAGTCCGCCGATCATGGCCGAGTAGCCCTTTACAGGAGGTTTGCCCAGTGTCCCCTCTTCAAATGCCCATTTTGCAGGAGCGCCATTAATGAAAGAGACGTCCGTCTTGCCCTGCTCAAACAGGTAAGGAGCGCCCATTCCTCCTGGGGAAATCGGCTGTACGTCTACCGTGCCGATTCCATTCTCCTCCCACAGCTTTGCAAGCTCTGCGGACAGGTTATAGTTGCTCGTTCCAACTTCATGCGTTGCGAATAAGATATTTGCGTTTAAACCGGCGTTTGCAGGTTCTGCTTTTGCCGATGCCCCCGCAGCTTCCGTCTCTGCGCCGTCTGCTGCCGGAGCTGCCGTGCCTGCCGCTTCCGCCGCCGGAGCTGTCGTTCCCGCCGTCTGGCTGCTGCCGTCGTTGCATCCTGAAAGGCCCAATACCATTGTAGCTGCTAATGCTACGGATAACAGTTTTTTCATGCTCTTTTTCATAGTTTTTCCTCCACTATTCTCCTTTTTTTTCTTTACTTCCCTTTGCCAGTTTTACGCCGTAATCAATGGCATTTACCAGGCTGAGTTCATTTGCTATGCCGAGGCCCGCCTGATCAAAGGCAGTCCCATGGTCTACGGATGACCTTACAATCGGAAGTCCCAAAGTAATGTTGACCCCTGCAACCGCATCCCATTTTTTTTCTTTTTCGTTATAAACAAAACCGACAACCTTTAACGGGATATGTCCCTGGTCGTGGTACATAGCCACTACGATATCATACCATCCGCCCCTCGCCTTGGAGAAGACCGTGTCCGGAGGCACAGGGCCTTCCGCCCGGATTCCCTCTTTCACCGCTTCTTCAATAGCCGGTATGATTTCATCAATCTCCTCACGGCCGAACATTCCGTTCTCACCGCTGTGCGGGTTGAGGCCCGCCACCCCCACTTTTGGGTTCTCAATTCCCAGGTCTTTACATGCCTGGTGGGCGATTCTTATAACTTCCAGCACCCTGTTTTTTTTCACCCTGTCACAGGCTTCCCTGAGTGAAACGTGGGTGGATACGTGAACCACTCTCAAATTCTCGTGGGCAAGCATCATCGTATATTTTCTGGTCCCGGTGAAATCCGCATAAATTTCGGTGTGGCCGGAATAGTGATGGCCCGCCAAATTCACCGCCTCCTTGTTAAATGCATTTGTAACCGTTGCATCTATCTCACCGGCCATGGCCAGCTCTATCACCTTTTTTACATATTGGAATGCCGCGTCCCCCGCCGCCGCGGATACCTTACCGCGCTCCAGGGTATTCACATCCATCAGCTTCATATCATAGACGTCTATGGTCCCAAACTCATATTCCGCCTCGCCGGCCGACTGTACCGCGCGGATTTTAATATCCTCTCTCCCCACAATCTTAGCGGCTTCCTCCATAACGGAGGCATCACCGATTACAAGAGGGCGGCACTCGTCGTAGATTTCTTTCTTAGCCAGGGCCTTAACGGTAATCTCCGGTCCGATGCCGGCCGGGTCTCCCATTGTAATTCCAAGAATTAATCTCTCAGCCATTTATCTCCCTTTCCAGTCTTTCATTTCATTTTCCACTCCGTCAGCACATCCCTTTTTCGTGGTTTTCGGCCAGGACCTTTTTAAGAGCCTCAATTCCTTCTTCCGGAACCTGGTTAAACGGGGCGCGGCACTTTCCTACCGGATATCCCAGCAGGTTTACGGCCGTCTTCACAATGGTGTTGGGGTTTCCGTATTTGAAACATCCCCTGAAGGAACGGATACTGTCCTGGGCCTTTCTTGCATTTTCCAGGTCGCCTGCCACAAAGTAATTGTAGATGGAGGCCATAACCTCCGGAAATACGTTTGCGCAGCCTGCGATGCCGCCGGTCCCCCCCGCCAGGAGGTTCCACAGAATCAGGGAATCATTGCCGGAAAGCACTGCAAAATCACCGCGCTCCCTCGTCTGCTCAATGTACTGGAGCATATTGTCAAAGTTTCCGGAGCTGTCCTTTGCTCCCACGATATTTTCAATTCTGCTTAGGCGCGCCACGGTTGCCGGAGCCAGGGCGTTCCCCGTTCTGGCCGGAATGTTATATAACACAATGGGCATATCCACAGCCTCTGCCACCGCTTTGTAATGCTCGTAAAGTTCATTCTGGGAAGCCGCAGCAAATGACGGTGTGATGATGGAGAGTACATCCGCACCCAGGGATTTTGCCATCTGTGACTGCCGGATGGTATCCTTTGTGCTGATGCAGCCCGTTCCCGCATAGACCGGAACGCGTCCCTTCGTCTCATCGATTACGATGCTCAAAACTTCCTCTTTTTCTTTCTCGTTTAATATGTATCCCTCACCGTTTGTTCCGAATGGGAATAATCCGTGTACGCCGCCTTTAATCTGACGGTTTACCTGATTGCGCAGCTCCTGTCCGTTGATGGACTCATCTTCGTTCATCGGCGTTACGATTGGCGGGATTATTCCTTTAATCTCTACCTTCTTCATTTTCTGCTCTCCTCCTGTTCTTCTCCCGTCTCCGGTTCCGGCGGATTGCCGTTTGTCCCTCGGACGGTTTCCGGACTGCTTCTGTCCGCTCTATCCTCATCTGCTACATAATTTCAAGATATATATTCCTGGCGTCCTCTGCCGTTACCGTTCTCATATTGTTGACAAGGAGTCTCTGTACATCCATACCCGCTGTGACCAGGGCATCCAGATCCTCATCGCCGATGCCGAATTCCTTCAGGCTCTTGGGGATGTTCAAATGCTCCACAATCTCATCCATCCTGTTTACAACCCACGCCGATTTTTCACCGGCCGTCTTTGCACCGGCATCCGGAGCAAGTCTGTCGTAGGCCTCCGCAAAAAGTTCCCGGCAGACCGGTTCGTTGAACTTCATGACCGGAGCCAGCAAAACCGCATTGGAAACGCCATGGGGAATGTGGTATTTGCCGCCCAGCGGGTAGGAAAGCGCATGGACCGCCGTGGTTCCCGACGCAGTGATGGCAACTCCCGCGTAGAAGGATGCAATCAGCATGTTATTCTTCTCCTTCAGCGCTTCCGGATCATCGCAGGCTTTTTCGATGTTCTTCATAATCATTTCGAATGCCTGAAGAGCAAAAATATCACTGAACGGATTCTTCTTATTAGACGTGAAACACTCAACCGCATGGCACAGGGCGTCCACTCCGGTGGATGCCGCAATTTTCCTCGGCAGATCCTTAATCATAACCGCATCCAATATGACGTAATCGGCGATCATATTGTCATTTACAATTCCAACCTTTAACTCCTTCTCAGGCACTGCCACAATGGCGTTCGGCGTTGCCTCCGCTCCTGTGCCGGCTGTGGTCGGTATCATCAGGGTTTTTACGCATTTCCTGGCCATTCCCGGATTGTCTAGAAGTTCTTTTACACCGTACTCATCGGTTGCCAGGACGGAAGCCAGCTTCGCCGTATCCATCACACTGCCTCCGCCGACCGCTACTATAAAGTCGGCTCCCGATTTCTTAAACTCATCGACAACCGCCTGCGCCTGTCCGTAGGTGGGTTCCGCCGCAAGGTCGTCGAAAATTACATACTCTTTGCCGGTCTCTTTTATTTTTTCAAGCGGCAGGCTTAGAAGTCCTGCTCCGATAATTCCCTTATCGGTAAATACGGCGATTTTCTTTGTATCGGCGCTCATGACGGCGGCCATATGATTTAAGGCGTTCTCGCCGCTGTACACTGCGTGCGGCATTTTAAGCGTATACTGTGTTAACATACTTTTTCTCCTCTTTCTTATCCTGTCTTGTCTCTTCCGCATTTTCCGTAATAATTCCGGCTAAATCCGCCATCAGGGTGCTGCTTCCGAACCCTCCGGACTTGGATATGACTGCAAATGTTTTGTCTCCTATCTCAATGCCCGAGAGCACCGTTCCCGGCGCCATTTCGCGCACAGGCGCTATCTCCTCACGGCCGATGTGTTTCATAAAACCGGTCAGGCAGTCACCTCCCGTGATCAAAAGTGTGGTATCAAGCCCCATTCCAATCAGCTCCTTTACCACATATCCCAGAGTGGAGGAAATCCTGACTCTCAGCTCTCCCATCGTAATTCCCTGTGCCTCGGCGTACTTAAGTGTTTCATTCTGCCCCGGCAGGTCATTGGTATCTATGATGCTGCAGGCGTTCCGGCTGCAAATGTCTTTCCAGTGCAGCAGAACCGCTTTCCCTTCCGGTGTCTGATAATATCCGGCTTTCAGCTTCTGCTCCGGCGTCATCCTGATTCTCTTAAAACCGTGCTTTTCGGCGTAATCAAGCTGCCCTCTCGTGATAGGATTCACACTGCCGCATGCGACGAGGAAGTTTCCGGTCATCGCCACCTTCTTCCTCCCGCTGCCTTTCAGTCCCAGCAGCGAGGGGAGAACCCCTGCAAATCCGGCGCATCCGGCCATGATGTGAAGCTCGTCTTTCTCCATCAGGAATTTTCCCTGTTCCCTCATCTCCTCCTCGCTGGAGGTATCGTAAATCATGATTCCCGGAACCCTGCTCCATTCATTCATGTTCCGCACCACCGTTGAGGGGACGTCTTTTCCTATAATCTCCGGTATGCCCGAATACAGAACCGGCTCAAACGGATCCTTTCCAAATACACTCTCGTGAACCGGAATCCCGTCGATATAGTGGATTCCATTTCTGGTCACCCGGTTCATCCTTGGAAACGCGGGAAGAAATTGGAGGGAGGTCTGCCTGGTGGCATCAAGAACTGCTTTGAGTTCGCTCCCGACGTTTCCTCTGAGTGCGGAATCTGTTTTCTTGTATATAAATGGAATCCCACTCTTATATGCTCTTTCAGTAATATGGAAAACAACCTGATAGGCTTCTTCCCGGCTCAGATGCCTTGTCTCGGCATCCAGAACCAGAACCTGTACCTGCCCATCCGCGCTGTCGAAATTATATTCCGTATTGGTCACTACTCTTGTCTCTGCTCCACCTGCCGCGAACTGTACTCCTGTATCCAGTGCGCCCGTGAAATCATCTGCGATTATCAGTAATTTCACCATATTGTTTCCTTTCCTGCCGCATATCAACTGTTTCATTTTTGAACATGTTGTCTAT
>CATWBR010000184.1 GCA_958349075.1 uncultured Clostridium sp. | reverse complement strand
CTGGCCGTCACGGTTGCCCTGATAACCTCCGGTCTCCTGGCCGTCACGGCTGTTCTGCTGTGCAGGTGCCTGTGTCTGCGGGGCCGGAGCTGCTGGTGCCGGACTTGGAGCTGCTGCCGGCTGGCTCTGCGGCGCTGCCGGTTTTACAGCCTCTGCGACACTCTGTGCCTGAACCGGCCTGTCTTTCTGCGGTGCCGCCGGGCGACCCGCCGGACGGTTATTACTTCTCATCTGGGTGCTGTTCTGCGGACGGTATACCGCAGCGATTCTCTTCTTCGGCGGTTCTGCCGTTCCTTCTGCCCTGTCTGCCGTATTTGTTCCTGCTTCTTTTATTTCTGCCTTTACTGGCTCTTTCTTAATTTCTTCCACTCGCTTCGTTTCCGCCTTTCCTGTACCTGGTTTTGAAGTCCCCGTCACCGGCGTCGCCGCCTTATGTGATGCATACCCTGACGACAGCGTTCTTTTTACTAAAGCTGCCTGTTCATCCGAAATGCTGGATGCGTGGCTTTTGACATCAAATTGATTCTTCTGTAATATTTCTAAAACTTCTTTATTGGTTTTACCCAGTTCTTTTGACAATTCGTTAACTCTCATACTCACTACCTCCGTTCAGCTCAATCTGTTTCACGAGTGCCTTGGAAAAACCTGCATCCAGTACGGCCAGAGATGCGCGCATCTCTTTTCCCATTGCATGCCCCAGCTCTTCTTTTTTTCCGAAAAAGTAAATCGGGACTTTGTAGTAAGTACACATATTCAGGAACATCTTCCTGGTATTGTCGGATGCCTCTTCCGATACGATAACCAGATGAGCCTTTCCGCTTTTTACCGCCTTCTCAGCCATATACTCGCCGCTGACGGTTTTCCCCGCCTTGGTGGCCAGGCCCAGAAGGTTAAATATCTTTTTATTGTTCTCCAATGCTGTCCATCTCCTTTTCCAGTGCTTCATATACTTCCTTTGGAATGGCCATCTTCAGAGAACGCTCCAGTCCTTTATTCTTCACCGCTTTTTTATAGCAGTCCATAGATGGACAGATGTAGGCGCCCCGGCCGTTCTTCCTGCCTGTGGCATCAATTATGATCTGTTCGTCGGTTGTTTTAAGCACCCGGAGCATCTCTTTCTTGTTCTTCATCTCTCCGCACCCGATGCACTGTCTCTGCGGTATCTTCTTTGTACTCAACGTTTCTCACTTCCCAATCTTCTTTTTCTTTTCCCGCTACGCGTCACATCTTACTGTACCTGGTAGTCTAAATTTCCTCCCGGACGCCGTCTTCGGCCGTATCCTGCTCTGCGTCCGCCGTTTCAGGGTTACCGTCGGCAGCCTCCTCCGGATAAGCTTCGTCACCGAAACCTTCAAAATTCTCTTCCGCATATCCCTCAAAGCCCTGCTCGTATCCCAGCTCCAGGTCGTCTAAAAGACCGGATTCCCTTGCCTGAGTCTCACTCTTGATATCAATCTTATAACCTGTCAGTCTTGCGGCCAGCCTTGCGTTCTGCCCCTCTTTACCAATTGCCAGAGAAAGCTGGTAATCAGGAACAATCACCTGTGCTTCCCTTGCATCCTCGTCTGCGGCAACGAAAATAACTTTGGCCGGGCTGAGCGCATTCTCAATCAAATATGCAGGGTTCTCATCCCAATTGATAATATCAATCTTTTCTCCGCGAAGTTCGCTTACAATCGCGTTAACCCTTGCTCCGTTAAGGCCGACACAGGCACCGACCGGATCCACGTCTGCGTTGTTGGAATATACTGCGATTTTGGTTCTGGAACCGGCCTCTCTGGCAATCGCTTTAATCTCAACCGTGCCGTCTCTAACCTCCGCCACTTCGGACTCGAAAAGGCGTTTAACAAGATCGGGATGGGTTCTGGAAACCGTGATCCTCGGTCCCTTGTTCGTATCCTTTACCTCCAGGACATACAGCTTAACGCGCTCCGTCGGTTTAAATACCTCGCCCTTCACCTGTTCGCTCTCATTTAAAATTGCATCGATCTTTCCAAGGTCAATGCAGATATTACGGTTTACATAGCGCTGCACAATTCCTGTGACAACATCTTTCTCTTTGCAGTACCAGTCATTGAAAAGCGCTTTTCTTTCTTCTTCACGGATTTTCTGGAGAATCACATTCTTCGCATTCTGTGTAGCGATTCTTCCGAATTCTTTGGAGTTAATCTGTACATGGACAACATCGCCAAGGTCGTATCTGCCGTTCAACATCTTTGCTTCCGCAAGGCTGATCTGCAGCATCGGATCTTCCACGTTCTCAACAACTTCCTTCTCGGCATAAACGGAAAAATCACCGGTTTCCCTGTTGATGGTGACCTTTACATTGTCTGCTTTTCCAAAATGGTTTTTGCAGGCTGTAAGTAAAGAATTTTCGATTGCCTCTAGAAGTATATCTTTGCTGATATTATTTTCCTTCTCCAGCACGTTTAACGCTTCAATCAACTCTTTATTCATTTTCTTTTATCCTCCTACCGTCTAAAAATCAAAGGCCAGACGTATTAAAGCAATATCCGACTTTGCGAACACCAGATCATTGCCGTCTTCTAATGTAATTGTAACCGTATCTGCATCGTGGGCTCTCAGAACCCCTGTGTATTCTTTCTGTTTGTTGAGCGGTTTGTAGAGTTTTATCTCCACGTCTTTTCCAGTATTCCTGACAAAGTCCTTTTCCTTCTTGAGCGGCCTTCCGAGACCGGGGGAGCTGACTTCCAAAATATAGCTGTCGTTTATGAAGTCTTCCTTATCCAGCCATTCTCCCAGCTTTCTGCTTACAACCTCGCAGTCGTCAACGGCGATGCCGCCTTCTTTATCAATATAAGCGCGAAGATACCAGACTCCGACTTCCCTGACGTATTCCACATCTACAAGCTCAAAATGGTGTTCCGCCAGGAGGGGAAGCAGCCATGATTCTACTTTGGTTTCATATTGTTCTCTTTTTGTCATATTTACACCACCTTTTTAGCAGGTAACCGACTTTTTCTCTGCTGCCCATCTTTCCGCCGCAGCATCCCGAACCGGACTTTGAACAAAGTGAAAGAGTGGACTTCTGTCCACTCTCTCTAGTCAGTTTATTATGTTATCTTGCTAAGTATAACACCTTTCTCTATAAAGTGCAAGGTTTTCTTTTCAAGCGGCTTTCCCAAACGGCTTATCCCGTTATCTTTCAGCTGAAACCCGAGCCCTGCCCTCCATTCGGCGTCCTTACTTCTACTCCCTGCCGTATCCATTGAACCATGCTCTGTTTTCAAAAGCTTCTTTCTTGGCCGCAGGCACTGTGGAATCCGGAATTCCGATCGGCATATAGACAGCCACATTCAGGTCTTTTGGAACTCCCAAAAGGTCGGCCATCTTTCTGTCTTCGCCATTGTGGTGAATCTGCCCCTCAATCCATGTTGTTGCATATCCCTTGGCGGCGGCAGCGATCAGAATGTTTTCCGCGGCAGCGGCGAAGTCCTGTATATGGTACGACACCCCGTTGGGGGCGACCGTATATTTAGTCAGTAAAAGAATCGCTGCGGGAGCCGTAGATGCCCACTTGTGTCCGTAAATATCGGCCAGTTCTTTTACCAGCGCCGGATCATCTACTGCGATAAATTTTGTGGTCTGCAGATTACATCCTGACGGTGCCAGAAATCCGGCTTCCACCAGCTCCTTTAAGTCCTCTCTCGGAATCGGCTCCTGTTTAAATGTGCCTCTATAGCTTTTTCTTTCTTTGATTGCATGCAATGCCTCCATCTTACCTTCCCCTTTCCAATAAACTCTCTTTTTCATCTTTAACACTGTACAGATCGGTTCTCCTGTTTTCCAGGGAAGGAATCTGTTTTCTGATTTGCTCTAAATAGTCCAGATCGATCTCCGCATAAGTAATTCCCGGCGCATCTTTTGACCTGGCCACCACGGTTCCCCATGGATCGGCCACAAGGCTGTTTCCGTAGGCCATATAGGCCGGCTTCTTTCCAATCTGCCCTGGGGCTACGATATAGCAGCCGTTTTCTATGGCTCTGGCTCTCAGAAGCGGCTCCCAATGATCCTTCCCGGTTGGCATGGTAAAACTGGCGGGAACAAAAATCACCTGAGTTCCCTTAAGCGCCATTAATCTGTATAGTTCCGGGAAACGGACGTCATAGCATATCGACATTCCGAAAATTCCAAGCTCTGTCTCCACAGTCACAATTTCTTCCCCCGGCTGAACCTTATCCGATTCATTAAACGGAGTACCGTCCGCCAAGGTTATGTCGAACATATGAAGCTTACTGTATCTTGCAAGAATTTCTCCCTCCGGGGAAATCAGGACGCTTGTGTTGGCAGAACGCTTTTCGCCGGGACGTTCCTCTGTTATGCTGCCCCCATGGATGTAAATTCCGTGCTGTTTTGCTTTTTGGCAGAGGATTTCCGTGGTATACCCAGGGATCTGCTCTTTACCTCCGCCTTCCCCGACATTGCGGCCGATCAGATTCATCACCTCCGGAAAGCAGACCATCCTTACGCCATGTGATGCCGCCTCATCGATCCAGGCGCAGGCCTGCCGCAAATTTTCTCCTTTGTCGTTCTGCGTGTCCATCTGTACCATTGCTATCGTATATTTTCGCATCGGTTCCTCCTTGCCGCTTTTTTCATTTTTTAATCTTATCACTATTCCGGTATTTATGGAATCGAAATCCCATGAATTGTTTAAAAAATTGTGTTAAGCCGCGAGATACTTTTGCAGAATACTCCTTCTTTGAAATAGAGCATTCTGTATTAGAATAATCTCCAATGACCATATTGCACAAGATACCCCTCATCTATTCATTACTTCTGCCCGATCATTCCTCTGTCCGCCCGTCACCCGATTCTTTCCCGCGCGGCTTAATGAGACTCCTCTTCCAGATCCCCGACTTAATATATAAATATCCAAAGGGCACCGAGGAAAACGGCGCAATTGCGCAGGCGATGTAAATCCCCTGAAGGCCCCAGAGCTTTTCGAAGGAAACAGCCAGAATCACACGGAAAATAATGCAGTTTGTAAAGCTGGACATCATAGCGAACGTGGAATGCCCCGCACCAATCATCATTGCATGATAAATCAGGAAGATTGCATAAAATACCTGACCGAAAATTTCAATCCGCATATTCAGCACCGCATTGGCAATTACCGCCTGATCGTCGGTGAAAATCCCGGCCAGCCAGGGGCCTCCAAGTTCCACCAGGACGATTGTCGCTAGGCTCACCACCAGAGCCATCTTCATGGCTGTGTACATAACCTCCTTCGCCCTGTCATAGAGACGGGCGCCCAGGTTTTGTGCGATTACGGAGACCGCTCCCGTAGACATTGCGCTGAGCAGAAGCTGGCACATATCTTTAATCTTAATCGCCACTCCGTTTCCGGCCGAGATATCGGTGCCGTAACGGTTGATCAGAAACGTTACCACCAGCCAGGAAAATCCGGCTATCGTCATCTGAACGGCGCTTGGGATTCCGACCTTCAATGTCTCCTTAAGCATCCCCATTCTGATTTTCAGGAAGTCCGCGGTAAAACGTATCAGTTCTTTTTCCCTCACAATGGCGGCCAGGCTGAGTACGGCGCTGAGCATCTGGGCAATCACCGTGGCCAGGGCCGCGCCTGCAACTCCCATCTTAAAAGCCCCGACGAAAATCACATCCAATACGGCATTGAGAACCGTTGTTGCAATGACAATCCGCATCGGTGTCCTGCTGTCGCCCACGGCGCGCAGCAGGGCAGAAAAGGCATTATATATGTAGACAAAAAACATTCCTGCGGAACAAATCCTCAGATAGATCAGCGCCTCATCATAGGCCGGCGCCTGGAGGAGCTTGAGAATCCCGCCCGACATGGCATAGAGGATCAGAGAAAAAGCAATCCCCAGTATGGCCGAGAGGGAAACGAGCGTCCCGGTCGCCTCATTCCTGCTTTTACTGTCTTTACCCCCGTAGAACTGCCCAATCAGCACGCTTCCACCGGTTGTGATTCCAATTGCAATCTTCGTAATGATCACCAGTATCTGGCTGGAATTGTTGATGGCAGAGATGGCGGAAGGCCCCGCAAAACGGCCTGCAATCACCATATCTACCATATTATAAAGGGCCTGCAGGAGGCTGGACGCGATTAGCGGCAGCGTGAATGCCACAATCTGCCTCACAATGTTTCCCTGGGTAAAGTCCTGTTTCCTGTCTGTTTTATCCGGCATGCTGCCTGATTTCTTCTCCGTCACTGCCACGTAACGCCTCTTTTCCCGGCTCCGGCCGTATCTTTACAGCACCGTCTCATAACCGGCCTGTATTTCTGGTAATTATTTTACTACACACGGGAAGCAACGGCAACCAAAAATCATCATGATTCCCCCTTACCGGCCTCACGTCCCTGCAAAATCCACATATCTTAAACTAAAGCCAGTATATTTAAGAGGTGTTTCATGATTCCAAAACTGGAAGTTTCAGGCCTTTGTTATTCCTATCATTCGATGGATGGGGAAACTCAGGCTCTTTCTAATATATCATTTACCGTAAACACCGGAGAGTTTATTGCCATTGTCGGACCGTCCGGCTGCGGCAAGTCCACTCTCCTGTCCCTTTTCAGCGGGCTTCTCAAACCGGATGAGGGAAAAATCCTCATAGACGGAATCCCTCTCTCCGAGAGCAAGGTGAGGATCGGCTATATGCTCCAGAAGGATCACCTGTTTGAGTGGCGCACGATTCGCTCGAATGCCTCCCTTGGATTGGAAATCCAGCACAAAATGGACGAACGCCATAAAAACAATCTTCAGGATCTGATGACTTCCTATGGGCTAGGCAGCTTTGAAAATGCCCGTCCGTCCGAACTGTCGGGCGGAATGCGTCAGCGTGCCGCACTCATACGTACCCTGGCCTTAGAGCCCGATATCCTTCTCCTCGATGAGCCTTTTTCTGCACTGGATTATCAGACACGCCTTTCCGTCTGTGATGATATCAGTACGATTATCAGGGGAAGAGGTAAGACAGCCATCCTGATCACCCATGATCTGTCGGAGGCCGTCAGTGTTGCCGACCGCATTGTCATTCTCTCAAAGCGGCCCGGAAGGATTAAAGGAATTCTCCCAACCCCGTTTTCCACTCCGGATTTAAGTCCTCTTGAACGGAGAAACGATCCGGAATTCTCAGGTTATTTTAATGAGGTCTGGAAGATTCTTCAAAATTAACAATTCTTTTCCCTATCAGGAGGTGTCTCATGGAATTACATGAAACCCTGGCCCAGCAGGAATTTATCGCAAGGCAGAAACGCCGCCGCAGATTTGTCTCAATCTGCCGCATTCTGCTTCTTTTTATTTTATTGGTACTCTGGGAAGTCTGTGCCAGACTGGGTATTATCAACGACTTCATCTTCAGTTCTCCGTCCCGAATTGTACTCTGCTTTATCAGCATGGTGAAGGACGGCAGTATTTTTTTACACACCGGTGTCACGATCATGGAAACGCTAATCAGCTTCTTTCTCGTCGTCGCCATCGGACTGCTTGGGGCAATCCTTTTATGGTCCAGCAAAAGCCTTTCCGACATTCTGGAGCCGTATCTTGTCATGCTCAACAGTCTGCCTAAATCAGCCCTTGCTCCGATTCTCATCGTATGGCTGGGCAATAACATCAAAACAATTATCGTAGCCGCCGTATCGGTGGCCGTATTCGGAGCCATCATGACGCTTCACAATGGCTTCAGCCACACGGATCCGGATCAGATCAAACTGATCTACTCCCTGGGCGGAAAGCGGAAAGATGTTCTTACAAAGGTACTGCTGCCGGGATCGGTTCCCCTGATCATCAGCAATATGAAGGTCAATGTGGGACTCTGCCTGGTGGGCGTTATTATCGGCGAATTCCTCGCCGCCAACAAAGGGCTCGGATATCTGATTATCTACGGTTCCCAGGTCTTTAAAATGGATCTCGTTGTGATGAGCATTGTGATTCTCTGTATTGTGTCGGCGGTGCTGTATCAGGGGATTACGTTACTGGAGAAAAAGATGAAATAATAGCCAAAGCGCCATGACTATTTTGATAATCATGGCGCTTCGTTTTTTCCGCTTCCTAAACCATTATGACAGCCTACTCTTCTATATGCTATTCAATTTACAACTCTATCTTGTCCATTAAAATCACGTCTGCCCTTTGTGGCATCAATAAATTTAATTATGGCAGCCATTGTCTCTTCAATAAGCTGGCTGCGAATTGAATCAGTGTGAGTAAGGTAAGCACTGACAGTAAAAGCATCAATCGCCATATCTGCAATAATCTTTACAACCTTTTTTGCTGCAGCGGCAGATTTATAACTTATAAGATATGCTTTTTGCGAAAGCCTTGTCATATCTTCCGATACCCATAATACATCCTTATAGGCCGCCCTCGCTTCATCCGGATTCCCGATTCCATAGAAGACATGACGCATATCTAAAGCAAGCGCATAAAAGAGCTTATTAATAT
>CATWBR010000183.1 GCA_958349075.1 uncultured Clostridium sp. | reverse complement strand
AATTATTTCTGCCTGCAATTGCCATTGTATTTTTATGCTGTAATGCGTTTCCGTCACTGGCCTCCGATAAAATCTATATCGTTGCGGGAGATAATAATTTTCCGCCCTATGAGTTTGTAGATCAGGACGGCGCTTATAAGGGCTTTAATGTGGATTTGATGAAGGCCGTCAGTCTGTTTACCGATATGCAGATTGAATTTCAACCCATGGCATGGGAGGAAACATACGATTCTTTGGATAAGGGGTATGCAGATATTATTCAGGGGATGAAGGTGACGGAAAACAGGAAAAATAAATTTGTATACAGCAGTACACTGGTGCTCAATACAGACTCCCTTTTTGTTCTTGAGCAGAACCGTGACATACTCAGCCTCTCTGATCTGAGCGGACGCCGGATTGGAATTGATTTTGGGGACAGCTACGATTCCAGACTGGACAAAATCACCGATCTGCAGATGAGCGTTTATGACAATACGGAGGCGGTTCTCAAGGCACTTGTAGACGGTGAGGTGGATGCCATTGTCGGCGATACGCTGGCCGTGAATTTTTTTCTGATCCGCTACGGGATGGAGAATGATGTAAAAGTGGTTGGCGATGCATTTAACGAGAGGGCATATGCGGTAGCTGTTTCTAAAAATAATGCGGAGCTGATGGAGGAGATTAACAGGGGAATTTCCATTGCCAAGGAAAACGGGACTTATGATCAGCTTTACCGGAAGTGGTTTGGCAAGCCAAGGCCCGATGCATCAAAACGAATCCGCATCATACTGGCTGTGGTTGCTGTTATTCTGCTGATTGCGCTGACAATTATTATAATTTATAACCGGCTGAACCATAATCTGAAGATGGTGCTGGCCAGGGAAATTGAGCAGCAGAAGAAGATGAATGAAAAACTTCGGGAATATGATAAGATGCAGTTTATGGATAAGGTGATTTCCTCGATTGCCCATGAAATCAGAAACCCGCTGACTTCCATACGCCTCTATACGGAGCAGATCCCCAAAAAGATCGACAACCGTGAATTTATGATGACCGTGGCGGAAGATGTTCCTCCGGAGATAGACAGAATAGACATGCTGATTAAGGAATTTATCGAATATACCTCCCCCAGAAAGCCGGAACGAAGAGTGCTGCGGCTTGGCGAGGAGGTGGAGAATGCCCTGTCTTTCTCACACAACCAGCTCAGGGAGGTGGAGGTGATCCTGGATTTGCCGGATGCTCTCAGCATTGTCTTTGACAGGAATCATTTCAGGCAGGTTTTCTTAAATATTCTTCTCAACGGTGTGGACGCTGTCGCGGAAATCCAGGAACCGGAAATCCGTATTTCGGCGGAAAAAGAGAACGGACAGGTCAGGGTTACCATAACGGATAATGGCTGCGGCCTCACGGAGGAGGGAATGAAGTACCTGTTCGACCCCTTCTTTACAACAAAAAGTTTTGGAAACGGGCTGGGACTTTTCGTAGTCCGCCAACTGGTGGAAGAAAACGGAGGAAGAATTGAGGCGCGCAGAGAGGTTCAGGGAACCTCGTTTATCATAGAGATGGAAAGTGGGGAGAGCGATGGAAAAGCTGTTGATTGTGGATGATGAACCTAAGGTACTAAAAGCGCTTACCTTTCTGGCAGAGGGGGAGTATCAGGTATATACGGCGGAGTGTTCCAAAGATGCACTGGATATTTTCAGTAAAGAGCAGGTTGCCCTTGTCCTGTTAGACATAAGACTGGGCAGGGAGGACGGGTTTGATGTAATGAAACGGCTGCTCAAGCAGGATTCACAGGCCAGGATTATTGTGATGACGGCATTTCCTTCGATCGACAGTTCGATTCAGGCCATACGTGCCGGAGCATTCTATTTTATCAGTAAACCCATTCAGTCGGAACAGTTGATGGCCCTGCTCAATCAGGCGGCGGAACAGGTGAAAATGAGCAGACGGATTGTAAGCTTGGAGGGAGTTGCCCGCAGCAGGATTATCGGGGAATCGGCCTCTATGAGGAAGATTTTCGGCCTGATTCATCAGGTTAAGGATGTCAATGCCAATGTACTTATTACCGGGGAGAGCGGAACGGGTAAAGAACTGGTGGCCAGGGAAATCCACTTTTCAGGCATACGGAGGGATAAACCGTTCATTGCACTCAACTGTGCGGCGCTTCCGGAAAATCTTTTGGAAAGTGAATTATTCGGCTATAAAAAAGGCTCCTTTACCGGAGCGGTAAAAGATGAGGTCGGAATTATACGCAGGGCGGACAAAGGAACTCTATTTCTGGATGAGATAGGGGAGATGGATCTGCGGCTCCAGTCGAAACTTTTGCGGTTCCTTCAGGAAAGGGAGGTCAGCCCAATCGGAGGGGAGGCTCATTCGGTAGATGTCAGGATTATCTGTGCCACCAACCGCAACATGGAGGAGGAGATGGCTTCAGGCCGGTTCCGGAGTGATCTGTATTACCGTATCAACGTGATTAACCTTCAGATTCCTCCCCTCCGCGAAAGGATGGAGGATATTTCAAAGCTGGTGCCCTACTTTATCAATAAATATAATATTGCCTTTAACAAAAATGTGACGGGGATAACGGAAGACGCATATGAAGCTCTGCGCGGTTATCCTTTCTATGGAAATGTACGTGAATTTGAAAACATTATTCAGCGGGCCATTTTACTTTCTTCCGGAAGTATGATAGAAAAGGATGAGCTGTTTCTGCCGTCCATTTATATGGTAAAACAGAACCAGGCGGAAAAAGAGGGATACCTCACCGTGAAGGGGAGTGACACATTGAAAGATATGGAGAAAAAGATGATAGCATTTTCTCTGAAGCAGAATGGTTTCAACCGGAGACGCACGGCGCTTGCACTGGAGATCAGTGAGAGGTCCCTTCAGTATAAGATAAAAGAGTATGGGCTCTGATGCGGGGCATATGCTGTAACGGAATATAAATTGGGTAAAGAAGGACAGATCCCAAAGGCAATTGTAATCCTGCCTCGGGAATCTGTCCGATTCTTTATTCGTATTCATAAAAGCAACCTGTGCAGCGAGCCGTGCGGAGCATGCAGGTTATCACACCGGCTCTTTGGCTGAACCGGCCGGCTCTTTAAAAAGGTCCATAGTTTATGAGATTTGCGATAACCAGGAAGGCAGCGGAGATCACCGATTGGATCACTAGGAGCTTTCCGGCAAAAGGCAGCCATTTTCCAAAGGGTATCTTGCCGATCTGTATGGCTGCGGCCGTCGCTCCCATCATTGGTATAATCATGTTGGAAAGCCCGTCCCCCAGTTGGAAAGCCAGTACGGCGATCTGACGGTTTACTCCCAGAAGATCGGAGATGGGAACCATAATCGGCATTGCCACCATAGCCTGTCCGCTTCCGGAGGGGATGAAAAAGTTGATGAACATCTGGATGACATACATACAAATTGCCGCCAGTGATTTCGGCATAATCTGCATCGGGGAAACCAGAGTGTGTATGATGGTATCAATAATCATTCCGTCATTGAGCACGATGGTCACTCCACGGGCAATTCCGACCAGAAGAGCTACGAAGGAAATGTCGGCAACGCCTTTGGAAAAACGGTTGGCTATCTGCGTGCCGTTCATCCCGATACACAGGCCGCTGGCGATAGCCATGATGAGGAAGAGTCCCGACATATTGATAAGTCCCCATCCAAATTTGACAACTGCGATGACCAGCACGGTGAGCATGGCGGCAAAAATAGCCAGTACGATTTTTCTGCGGGTATTCAATTCAATTTTGCTCTGATCGCTTTCAAGCTGCATGTCGGAGTAATCTGTCCCATAGACCAGGCTGCTCTCCGGATTTTGCCGGATTTTTTTACAGTATCTGAAAATATACCAGAGTGTGACACATTCCATAACAACGAGGACCACGCCACGGTAAGCCATTCCTGAATACAGGGGAAGTCCTGCGATTTCCTGGGCTATGGCAACTGTAAAAGGATTCATAACGGCGCATGCCGAGCCGACGCACATGGCCAGATATCCAATCGATACTCCGACGACCGCATCATAGCCCAATGCGATGGCAGCCATGATGGCGAAGGGGAGGAATACCAGAGTCTCCTCGTAGAGTCCGACAACCCCTCCTAAAAAAGCAAAGAATGCAGTAATACCTGCTAAAATCAGTTTTTCCTTTTTACGCCCGTTTTTCCCCAATACCACCTTGGCCATCAGGGCGTCCACCGCTCTTGTCTCAGTCAGTACGCCTGTAGAACCGCCGATTACCAGAATAAACATAATAATGGAGGCTGCGTTGATCATACCCTCGTCAAGGGCTGTAAACACTTTAAAAAAGTTTACCGGGGATTGCTCTACATAATGAAAACTGTCGGCTATAACGGTTTCGACCCCATTTACAATTTCCCTGTCATATTGTCCGGCAGGAATGAGGTAAGTTAAAATGGTAACTGCGACAATCATAAAAAAGACGAGTACAAGTGTATGGGGCATTTTCAGTAATATGCGTTCCAAAAATGAACCTCTGGAAGATGAGTTGTTTGGTGTATTTTTCATAAGTCTGCTCCTTTTCTGTTTATGATAATCCGGCCAGTGCCGCGTAGTCCTGCGGATGGCGGTCGATCATGGCGAGATTGACCCGCCTTTCTTCTGTAATCTCATCAAAATCAATGTCCTGAATCAGGATTGCTTCCCCGGAAGCTGCTTTTTGAAGAATACTTCCACGCGGATCCACAATCATGGTCTCACCCGAAAAAGAGACCCCGTCGCTGACACCCGCCCTGTTGATTCCAGCCGTGAAGATGACATTATCAAGGGCTCTGCTAACGAGATTGTTTTCCCACATCAGGCGGTAATTCAGACGGTCACGCCATGCGGACGGGAACAGGATCAACTGGACATTTTGAAGGGCCAGCAGACGGGCCGGCTCGGGAAACGCCATGTCGTAGCAGATTAACAGCCCTATTTTTCCGTATTTTGTCTCAAATACCGGATAACGGCGGCCGCGTTTAAAAAAGATTTTTTCATCTCCGATTGTGTGCGTCTTTGAGTAACAGCCTGCCAGAGAGCCGTCGTCATTGATCAGGACGGCGCTGTTCTCGCAGATTCCCGGCCCAACGGTTAAAAGCAGGGGTGCGATTAAGTAAATTCCCAGTTCCTTTGCCAGTTCCCGCATTCTTGTGACTGTGCTCCCTTCTAACGGTTCCGCCCACTCCGTCATTTTCCTGATTCCCAGGGCGCTGTAACCGATATTAAAACATTCCGGAAGGCATATCATACCCGCCCCCTGTCCGGCGGCATCCCTGACTGCATGTTCGGCCTTTTCAAGATTTGCCCGCTTATCCCCAAATGCACAGTCCATCTGGATTAAGCCAAGTTTGAGCTTTGTTCCCATTTTTTACCCACCTTTCAAATTCGTTTTTAATTCCTTTGTTCCTAGAGGACACTCTATTTAAGAGCAATTTCCGTGCCAATTGTTAAAAAGCAGGAATCCCGGCTGAAAATAGCTGAAAAATGGAAAATATTTGAAGAATGTGGGAGGATACCGATTATTACCTGCAGATTTTGCAGGAAATAATTGCAGGAAATCTTTGCTTTCTCACCCGATAGCGGTTATAATAGAAAAAGAATTTTCAAACATACGTACGGAGGAATCTATGTCCACAACAGACCCAGCGGTAACCCCCATTCTGAAATGGGTAGGCGGCAAACGTCAGCTTCTTGAGACAATCTTGCCGCTGATACCGGAACACACAACATACTATGAGCCGTTTGTCGGCGGAGGGGCGGTGCTGTTTCACACGCAGCCGGGAAGAGCCGTGATCAATGACTCGAATGCCGAACTGATTAATATATACGAAGTGATCAAAGCACAGCCGGAGGAGCTGATTGACTGTCTGGAGCGTCATAAAGAGAAGAACAGCCAGGAATATTTTTATGAAGTGCGTTCGTTGGACCGCGACAGGGAGAGGTATGAGACGATGCTTCCGGTGGAGCAGGCAGCCAGGATTATCTACCTGAATAAGACGTGCTACAACGGCCTGTTCCGGGTGAACCGCGCCGGAGAGTTTAATTCCCCCTGGGGGAGATATAAGAATCCCAATATTACGAATGAGGCTACGATACGGGCGATGAGCCGCTATCTGAACACAGCGAAGGTGACGGTTCTATGCGGGGATTACAGGGAGGCTTTAAAGGGGATCAGGAAGGGTTCCTTTGTGTATCTGGATCCGCCTTATATGCCGCTCAGCACCTCGTCCTCGTTTACCGGATATACGGCGGCCGGATTTGGCGCAGAGCAGCAGAAGGAGCTTAAAAAGCAGTGTGATTTGCTGAATAAGAAGGGAATCCGTTTCCTGTTGTCCAACTCCTGCTGTGATTTTATCGAAGATTTATATAAAGATTACATTGTGGAGCGCGTGGCGGCCAAGCGTACAATCAACGCAAAGGCGGACAAGCGCGGAGCCATCGATGAAGTGCTGGTGAGAAACTATGAGCTTGATAGATGATAAATGGAAGCTGCTCTTTGACCGATATGAGATAGAGAAAAAGGTGTCGGAGAGCGGCCCTTTTTGCATTACGGCCGATCAGATCAGGGAATATAAAGAACCCAGGCTGATGACAAAGTTTGATACGAGGGAATCACTGCCCTCCGTTTTCGGGAGCCGTCTCGGCATTCTGCCCGTGACAAGGGGAAGCTATGTCATAGGGGAGTTTGATCTCTATGCCGATTTCCCGGAGGCCGGGGCCGGTATAAGCGGAATACGTCCGGCTAAAGTGAAGAAGGTGTCAATCCCGGATTATTACGAGACGATCGATATCAACGACATCCGATCGGAAGCGGGGGCGATTAACGTGATGGGCATTTCGGGGATACTGGATGATTTCCTGGAAGGAGAAGGCTTTAAGCAGACCGTTTCCGGCCGCATGGCATCCGGAAATTTTTCATTTCAGGTAAACCCCGTAAAATCCGCGTTGAAAGCGGGACCGGCGCCAGCAACCGGGAGAATGGGAGGAAACGGGACAACAGCAGGAACCGGCGGGAAAGACGGAGGCTGGCAGCTCACGGTCAACAATTCCCAGGTGGAGATAGACGGAGGTTTTGAGGACAGGGACACCTTTGCCGTGATAGAGGGAAAGAACGTCGTGCACAGTAATTTCCTGGTCCGCCAGCTCTATTATCCTTACAGACTGTGGAGCGGGAAGCTGGCAAAACCGGTCAGGCCCGTCTTTATGGTCTATTCCAATAATATTTTCCGGCTGATGGAGTATGAGTTTAAGGATCCCTTCTGCTATAATTCCATCCGCCTGATAAGGGAAGGGCAATATAGCCTGGAGGATACCGATATCTCCGCCGCGGACTTAAGGGATGCATGGGAACGCACTGCGGTAAAACCGGAACCGCAGGTTACATTTATTCAGGCTGATAGTTTTGAGAAGGTCATTTCCTTAGTGGAGCATCTGAATGAAGGGCCCCTCACACCGGCTGAGATAGCGGAAGTGTTCGGGTTCCGGGAACGCCAGTCGGATTATTACTTTAACGCCTGCAGGTATCTTGGGCTGGCGGTGAAGGAGAAGGACGGGGACAGGACGGTCAGGGTGACGATCACCCCCCGGGGGAGAAAACTTCTGAAGCTGAATTATAAGGCCAGGCAGATCAGGTATATAGAGCTGATACTGGAACACGGCATTTTCCATGAGCTGTTTGATACGGTTATGAGAAGGGGAGAGATTCCCGATAAGAAATATATTGAAAAGAAGATACTGGAACAGAATCTTTGCAGCAGCAATGTGGCGGGACGCAGGGCCTCGTCGGTGAGCGGCTGGCTGAAGTGGATGGCCGGTCTGGTACAGTAGCAAGCAGTGCGGTGGCATAATATATTGCCATCCACGATAACCCGGCCGAATCGCGGTCAGTTTTTGCCTTCAACGAAAATATCCGGGAGCGGTTAAGCTTCCGGATATATTAATCTGCTGTCGTCAATGCCTTCCAGCACTTCCCTTAAAAATTTGTCCGCCAGGTATTTTGCCATCGGAAGATTCATATCAAGACAGTTTCCGCAGTCTTTCACACAGGCTCCCGGAACCTCTCCCTCAAAGTCGGCGATAAAGGTAAACATCCCGGTCATAAGCGGCACGATATCCGCAGAACTGAAGTCTCCGGACAGCAGCAGGTAAAAACCGGTCCGGCAGCCCATCGGCCCGAAGTAAAGTACACGATCCCTGAATACTTCGTGATTTCTCAGATAGGTGGCTCCCAGATGTTCAATCGTATGAATCTCAGCGGTATTCATGACGGGTTCATAGTTGGGGCGTGTCATTCTTATATCAAAAGTGGTGATCACGCTGTCCCCGGCCTTGTCTTTTCTGGAAACGTAGACTCCCGGCAACAGCTTTAAATGATCGATGGTAAAGCTCGTTATTTTGTCCATGACCTTATCCATAAATAAAAACTCCTTTCAACAATTTCAAGTGTTATGAAAAACGT
>CATWBR010000182.1 GCA_958349075.1 uncultured Clostridium sp. | reverse complement strand
CAGGGAAATAGGGGAGTCAATATTGAAGCAGGACCTATATCGGGAAAGATATGAATTGGTAATTGATAGTTATGCGGTTATCATTCGGAGGCGATATCCAATTTGACCATTGATAACCTTTCGATATACAATAAAACTAATTAATAAATAGAAAAAACAGGAGGTTGGTTATGGGCGAAATATACAGTGTTGTTTATCCTGCGGGGGTACAGGCGACACAGGAGAGGAAGGTAGCCCCGTCCCTGTCGGATTTGAACGGCAAAGTAATCGGTGAGTTATGGAATCACGGGTTCCGCGGGGATGAGACGTTTCCCATGATCGAAGAAAAGATCCGTGAGAAGTATCCCGATGTCCGTTTTGTAAGCTATAAGGAATTCGGCAATTTCCACGATCCCACTCATGAGGAAAAAATGATGGCGGCCCTGCCGGAAATGCTCAAAAGCTTTGGGTGCGATGCCGTAATTGTCGGAAACGGGTGCTGAGGCACCTGCGCGCCCGCAGTTGCGCGGGCAGGAATTTTAGTGGAAAAAACGGGTATACCTGCGGTTGCAGTAGCATGCCAGGGATTTCCGTTTATGGTGAAGAAGATTGCAAAGAGTGCGGGATTCCCGGATCTGCGCGTCGCAGAATATCCGGCACCGATTGCTCTCGATGATGCGGAAGTCCTGAAAAGGAACACGGAGGAAATTGTGGTTCCCCGGATTCTGAAGGCTCTTACGGAGCCCGTTAAAAGCACAGTCAAAGCAAAAAAACGCGGCCCGGGGGATCGCGATATTGTTTTTGAAGGAGGATATGAGGAGATACAGTCTTATTTTTGTGAGAAACAGTGGTCGGACGGTCTGCCCGTTGTTCCTCCTACGATCGAAAAGGTTGAGGAGTTCCTGAAGTTCACGGAACGCCCGCCGGAGGAGGTGATCGGCATTCTGGAACCGGCCATGGGTGCCTGCACGGTGTGGAAAGTGGCTGTAAATGGAGTGATGGCGGGCTGCCGACCCGAATATATGCCTATTCTTCTCGCAGTCGCCGAGATTGTGTCGGAGCCTGGATATAGTGTGAAAGATTCAGGGGCGACACCGGGATGGGAAGCGATTATCATGTTAAACGGCCCAATCCGCGACCAGCTTCAGTTTAATTAT
Source organism: uncultured Clostridium sp. (assembly GCA_958349075.1). Lineage (GTDB taxonomy): Bacteria > Bacillota > Clostridia > Lachnospirales > Lachnospiraceae > Otoolea. Next base: position 7,323 of record CATWBR010000182.1, on the reverse strand, counting down.
AAGACGGGCCATCAGAGACCCGGTTTTCAGCCCAACATTTCCATCGGCCGCTTTTACAGGCTGCTGATCCGAAACGTGGCGGGCTCGCTGCCGGGGACGACGGATATGTCCACGCACGGCCAGATGTTCCGTGCCGTGGCACCGGAAAATGACCGGTTTTGTGAGGAAATCGGCTGGAAAACCCTCGGAGAGGAACAGGGATTTGCACAGGGGGAGAACGTGGTTACCATCACCTCCGGCCGTGTGTCGAGCGATCCCTTCCAGTCTACGGGGGAACTTGCAAAGCAGCATCTGGACTATATAACCGACTGGGTGGAGCGCATGATAGAACCCTACGAGGCGATGCGGCGTTACCAGGAGACGCATGTCCTCTTTATAAGCCCTGTGGTTGCTAAGCTTTTGTCGGAACAGGGATATTCGAAACCAGACATTGACCGCTACATCAGGGAACATGCAAAGGTGACGGCAGAATATTTTGAAAAAAACAGTTCACGCTTTAATAACTGGAAACCATACAGTTTGAAAGAAGCAGTGGAGCATGGAGAACTGCCCCGGGAGTGGTATGAATCGGATGATCCGAAGAGGATGGTGCCATTACTTGGCCCGGAAGCAAGGATACTGGTTGTCGTTACGGGCGATCCGACGAGGAATCGAAGTCTGTTCTTCCGTGAGAATTACACGCAGGGCCGATTGACCAGCAGGGCAGTCAAGCTGCCGCCCGATTGGGAAGAGCTATTAAAAAATGCCATGAAGGATTAATCAGGGGAGTGAATGCTCAGGAAAACAAGATTCGAGACAAATAAAAAATATGAGAAAAATACTCAGGAGAGGAAAGTATATGTTTACAGATTATGATGTGATTATTATCGGTTCGGGCTGTGCAGGTCTGGCAGCAGGTATTTACACAAGCCGCGCAGGTTTTGAAACTTATATTATCGAGAAAGGTTCCATGGGCGGGGAGGCGATGAGCCGCCAGTTGATAGAGAACTATCCGGGATTTGCGGAGGGGATTATGGGACCGGAACTGGCCGAAGCAATGCTGGAACAGGCCGCCAACACAGGAGCCGAGATAGAGGCCGGTGAGGTGACTTCAATTCAGGATAAAGGAAATTATAAAATTGTCAGGACGGAAGAGGGTACCCTGACCTGCAGGGGAATTATCGTTGCGTCCGGTTCCCATCCGAGAAAGCTTGGAGTGGCGGGGGAGACCGAACTCTCCGGCAAAGGCGTGTTCTACTGTGCAACTTGTGACGGACCTCAGTGCGCCGGGAAACCGGTAGTCGTGGCGGGCGCGGGAGACAGTGGGATAACGGAAGCATTATACCTGGAAAAACTGGGCTGCCGCGTGACGGTTGTAGAATTGATGGAGCAGCCGAAGGCATCAAAGGTACTGCTTGACCGTGCTGAAGAAAATCCAAATATTGAAGTGCTCTGCGGAACCAGGATTGAGGCGGTTACCGGGGAAGAATGGGTTACCGGCGTTGCGGTGGAAGACGTTGCGTCCGGAGAAAAACGCAATCTGGAAGTGCAGGGAATCTTTGTCAGAATCGGACTGATTCCCAATACACAGTTTCTGGAAAATACCATCAGCCTGACTCCGGCCGGCCAGATTCCGGTCAATGAGTGTATGGCTACTGAACTTCCGGGTGTTTACGCCGCCGGGGATATCAGACAGTATTCACCGGCCCAGATGGCGACAGCCGTGGGTGACGGGGTAACTGCAGCCATGGCACTGGGAAGATATCTTTCATCCCTGTAAGTTACAGTACACAAATATGTTTGAAAAATCAGAGGAAAAGCCTATGGAAGAGCTTAAGAAAAATAAATATACTGAGGCGGGCCAGGGAAAAACGTTTGTATACGCCGGAAACTGGACAGTCCAGGAAGAGGCGGGTGAGAGCGGCATCGGTATTTATAAATATACAGAAGCAGACGGCTCACTTCAGTATCTGGAAACAGTGCGCCCGGATATTACCCCGGGAATTATCTGTGCGGATCGGAAAAGAAATGTCCTTTACATGGTGGATGAACAGATAAACAGCCCTGCTTTTGCGATGCAGGGGGGCGGGGGAAGGGTGCTTGCCTTTTCGGTCAATAAGGAAGACGGCTCTCTGACACAGCTTGGGGAGGAACAGCCATCCTTCGGTACCCTGCCAACCTATGTGGCTCAGGACACCACGGGAAGCTGGCTGGTCGTTGTAAACCATGGGGATAAGCAGGCGATCACAAAGGCCGTGAAAGGGAAGGACGGGAAGTTTCATGTAGTTACAGACTTCAGCCAGGTGACGGTGGCACTCTATCCGCTGGATAGGGATGGAAGTATCCTGCCTGCGTGCGATCTGCTGAAATTTGAGCCCGACAGAAGTGTTACTCCGGTAAAGAACGCCTGTCTCCACGCCGTCTACTTTGCTCCGGATGGGGAGCATTTCATCATAACCAATATGAAACAGGACCGGGTTCTCATGCTGAGGATTGATCACAATCGGAGGGAGCTTGCAATCTGCGATACACTCAGATGCCCGGAGGGTAGCTGGCCGCGCTACGGGGCGTTCCATCCTGAAAAAAAACTGTTCTACATGAATAATGAGCATGCGCTCACGGTCAATACCATCCGTTACGATGAGAAGGGATGTCTTTCAATGGTTCAGACGCTTAATGCGGCTCCCCGTCTTGACTGCGTCAAAGAGGGTAAGCGTATTTCACAGTCCGATATCAAAATTAGCGCGGATGGGAAATTTGTCTACGATTTCTACCGGTACACGGATGCGCTGACTGTATTTGCCGTGAATGAAGAGAGCGGGCTCCTGACCATGATCCAGAGTCTGGAACTGAAAGAAAAGAGACCGCGTGGCTTTGCCATTTCTTCCGACGGCAGGTTTCTGCTGGTGGCAAACCTGACGGGCAGTATCACAAGGCTGGCCGTTGCTGTGGACGGAACCGTGGGGAAAGAGGAAGTTGTAGACCGGAATATGAAGCATCCGGGAAATATTCTGTTTTATTCTATGGAGAACTGAGAACGCTGATTTGTTATATTCCTTTAAGTGGGGGAGGGATTGTCTCGACATCCCTCTCTCTTCATTTAACGAAAGAGGCGTCCTCGTATCTCATCTATACTTTGTTGACGAACCCTCCCCTACCACGTATAATTAAGGACAGGAAAAAAACGGAAGGACATGCCGTAAGGCATACCGGCAAAGTGGGGGGAAAATGAGCAAAACATTTGTTTATCTGGTCTATTTCGGGCTTTATTCGCTGGCAATTCTTATTATAGGAAAATCGTCCTTTGGAGAGAGTGACTCCATCTCAAAATTTTTTGTCGGAGAGAGGAAAATCGGCGTCTGCCGGCTCTTCTTCACATTTGTGGGAACCTGGATTTCGGCGGCTACGATTCTGGGTTATACGGGAAACGTGTACCAGAACGGCGTGGCCGTCATTTCCATGTCCGTCATTCCGTGGTTTATTGGCGCCGTGATGCTGTATGCAATCAGCGACCGTCTTTATGACAACGACATTTTTACAATCCCCCAATTGATACGCAACCATTACGGCTCAAGGGGGCTTCAGATTGCGTCGGCTCTTCTGATGTCGGGCGGTTATGTGCTGTACCTTGTTATGCAGATAAAAGGGTTTGGCATTGCCGCCTCAAACCTTCTTAATATTGACTATAAAGTGGCTGTTTTTCTGGTATACCTGTTCATCCTTTATTCCACCTTCGGCGGTTTTAATTCTGTTACGAAGACAGATGCCGGGAATCTGGTAATGCTCGCAATCAGCGTCGGGGTGATCTACTTTGTGATTGTGGGGAAGGTGGAGGGAACATGGTTCCTGACCGACGGCACCGTGGCCCGTGAGACGATGAAAGCCGGCGCTGTGGTGGAACAGAAGGGGCTGTTTCGTGATTATTCTCCCCTCATGTATGCCTCTATGTTCTTCGGCTGGGGAATGGGATTGGCTACGAATCCCCAGTATATGGTTCGGATTATTGCGGCAAAAGATAAAAAAACGGCAAAGAGGATGCTCCTTTGTGCCATGGGATTTCTCGCGGTATTTTATTTTGCCCTCACTCAGATTGGACTGGGGCTTAAAATCCTTTTTCCGCATCTGGAAACATTCTGTGCAACAGATGATATCTTTGTCTATGCGATTGACCATCTGCTCCATACAAGGTTCAGCGGCTTTTTTCTGATCAGTGTGATTGGGGCCTGCCTTTCCACCGCCAATTCCCAGCTTCTGCTGATTGGTTCCATGCTCTCCTACGATGTGGCCGGCCAGTTCGGCAAAAATGGGATGAAGGAAGAAAAACTTCTGGTGAGGGCCCGGTGGTTTATCTTTATCGGCGGAACCCTGTCCCTGATTCTCTCCATCAATCCTCCGGGAAATATCCTGTTTTTCGGGGCGGATGTATGGGGGGTATTTGCGGTGGTCTTCACGCCGCTTATTTATGGCGCCCTGCTGTATCCAAAGGGAACAAAAGCAGGGGCCTACGGGGCATTTATAACGGGAATCCTCTGCTCGCTTCTTCTTTGGGGGAGAACCACCAGGGTGTATTGGGCATTTCCGGCCACGGCCTGTTCCGTCTTTGCTTACCTTGTAATTTCATACATTGAGAGAAAATGGGGGACGAGAGATGAAGTGGCTGAGTGATAAACTGTCAAAATGGTTTTTCCAGATAGAAAATGAAATCCTGGTTCCCTTTTTATTCGTAGGAATCATTGTAATCTGCGGTTTTGGAGCCATCTCCTATTACAATGGCTACACGATGCAGAGGGATAACCAGAAAACAATGGCGCTTCAGATGTTTGATGAGATTAACAGGGACGTCAACTACCTGACCGGGAAAATCAGCGAGGAGGATCTGAGGGGAAAATACAGATATTATGGACGCGGCCATATCAGGATCACCGATGAAAACGGAACGGTTCTGACCTATGAAAGCAGTACAGCATCCGGCCGGGAGGTATTCCTTACCAACGAGGTGGACAATAAGCTTGGATGGAAGCTGGAATTCCTGATAGACGGGAAGACGTTCGGAGAGGAGATTCTGGAAAAACAGAATTATGTGGTGGTTGGAGCAATTGCGTCACTTCTCATTATCATCCAGGCCAGCATTTTTATTTCCCACAACATCACAAGGCCTATCAGGAGCATGAGCAGCACCTGCAGGGAAATCAATAAAAACAAGGGGAATTACAGGAACTACCGGTTTGAATCGGTCAAGAGAAAGGATGAGATTGGCCAGCTTGCCGTCACATTTGAAAGCCTGCTCCGCAACATGGACAATTACACCAAGATGGAGTATACCAGCAAGATGTCTGCGACCCTTGCCCATGAGATAAAAAATCCCATTGCCGGGATACGTTCGGGTATCCAGCTTCTGAAGGACAGGGCGGTGAAAGATGGGGATAAGATGCTCTGTGAGAGCATGATCAAGGAGATAGACCGGGTGACGGCTCTTATTATGAACCTGTTTACTCTCTCCGTGAAAAAGGAGTCCCCGAAGGAACCGATATTATTCCAAAAAGTAATCGGGGAAATTGCGGTGATTTATTCCAAAGGGCCGGAGGGACAGAAGGTCACAATGGAAACAGACGTCGAGGAGGGGCTGACCGGTTATCTGAATGAAAACGAATTCCGCCAAATCGCTCATAATCTGATCAGCAACAGCATTAAGTCCATCCCGTTCGGGACGGAGGGGCGGCTTAAGATTACCGGAAAGAGCGAGGGCAGCAGGGCGTTGATAGAATTTCAGGATAACGGAAAAGGCATGAATAAAGAAGAACTGGCCCAGGCCATGGAACCGTTTTATACAAAGAGCATCAACGGGATTGGAATCGGTCTTGCCATTGTCAAGAAGCTGGTGGAACAAAACGGAGGCAGTCTGGAAATGGCCAGCGCCTGCGGGGAGGGAACCTGTGTGAGACTCACATTTTACCGGAGGGAGGAAGACTATGAAGAAAATATTAGTCGTGGATGATGAATTTCTGATCCGCTATACGCTGGAAGAGGGATTAAAGGACAGGGGATACGACGCAAAATCCGCCGGCACCATCGAGGAGGCCGTGGAATGCGTGAAAAGCTTCCATCCCAATGTGGTGATTCTCGACAACCTCCTGGAACACAGCGTGGGAATCGACGAGATTGCCACATTTAAGGGAATGGATGACGACATCCAGGTAATTCTGATGACGGCTTACGGCTCCGTATCCCAGGCCGTGGAGGCCACAAAGAGGGGAGCCTATGACTACGTTCTCAAACCGTTCGACGTGGATGAGATCGACTTTATCATCAAGAGATGCCTGGAGCAGATGAAACGGAAAGATTCATTGGAGTTTTTAAAGGGAAAATCCCAGGATTTTACCGGAGTCAGCGAGGCGGTCTGTCAGATACGTTCCCAGATTAAGGTGCTGGGGGAGAATTCCTCCGTCAATGTGCTGATAAGAGGAGAGACCGGAACCGGTAAAGAGGTGGTGGCCAGGCAGATCCACGACTGCAGCGACAGAAGGGAAAACCTGATGGTCAGAATCAACTGCGGCGCTATCCCGGAGAACCTTCTTGAGAGCGAGCTGTTCGGCTACGAGAGAGGGGCGTTTGCCGGGGCGTTAAAGACAAAAAAGGGGCTGATCGAGCTGGCAAACGGGGGAACCGTTTTTTTGGATGAGATTGGAGAACTGCCCCTGGCCATGCAGACAAAACTCCTGGCATTTTTAGATGACAGGAAATACAAAAGGATTGGCGGGCTGGAAGATATTGAACTGGATGTCAGGGTGATCGCCGCCACGAACCGGAACCTGGAAAAGGCGATTGAGAGCAAGCAGTTCAGGGAAGATTTGTTTTACCGGCTCAATGTTATGCAGATCGTGATCCCGCCGCTCCGGGAGAGGCGGGAGGACATACCGGCCCTCTGTGATTATTATCTCGACTACTATAATAAATCGTTTGCCAGAAACATCGAAAAGGTGGAGCCTGACTTTATGAGGGAACTGATTCTTTACGATTGGAAAGGCAATGTCAGAGAGCTTAAGAATATTTTCGAACGCTGTTTTTTATTCAGCCAGGGAAATGTGCTGGAAAAACATGTGGAGCTGACGCCGGTTGAAAAGACGGAGGACAGGGGCAGTGGAAACTGCTATTACCTTAAGAAACTGGATGAAGGTCCAATCAGTCTGGAACAGGAGGTCTCCGTGCTGGAAAAACTCTATATGGAACAGGCGCTTAAACTCTGCAACAACAACCTGACAAGGGCAGCGGCCCTCCTCGGAACGACCCGTTTTTCGATGAAAAGGAGGATGGATCGGGAGGAATAGGAAACAGGCGGATGTGAAC
>CATWBR010000181.1 GCA_958349075.1 uncultured Clostridium sp. | reverse complement strand
ATAATACGGAGCGGATTATTCTGGCCGTCCCCAGGGAATTTGAGATCAACAGGGAGCTTATGGAGTATCAGCTTACTGCCGCCGACATTACGGCAAAACGCCACAGCGACGAGGAATTTCCTGCGCTGCCGCTGCCTCTGCTTAAGAATACGCCGTTTATTTTCGTCAAGGAAGAGAACAGCATCTACAAGCGCGGTGTGAAGATGTGCAGCCGCCAGAATTATACACCGAATATCATTCTGAAGCCGGATCAGGTCGTATCGGCTTTCAATATGGCGGGAAAGGGAATCGGGGCGACCTTTATCCCCGACGGCCTTGTAGCCAGCCTGTCCTATGAGGTTCCGCTGTGCTATTACAAGATGGATGAATCACTCTCCGTCAGACAGGTCTATTTTTACAAAAAGCGTAACAAATACCTGACCAAGACGATGGAAGAGTTTATCCGCGTTGCGGTAGGCGACGAGGGTTTCCAGAAGGTAAGGGAGGCCAGGGAAAAAGAAAACCAGGAAAAGAAAAACCAGGAAAAGAAGAATCAGGAGAAGCGCAATGGAACGAAAAACGCCGGCGGTATTTGAACAGGAAAAGGCCGAAGAGCTTGCTGCTATCTGCCGTGACATACTGATGAACACGAGGAATGAGCTTTACCTTCATCTGCGCTTTATGGATGCAGCGCTCAGTTCCCTTATGTTTAAACCGGATTTTACCGCCAGGGGTGCGGGGACGGACGGATTTACTTATACGTACCAGCCTGAGTTTCTGGCGGGAAAATATATGGACGGACGGGTTTATGTAAACCGCCTGTACTTCCATTCCATTCTTCACTGTATCTTTGCCCATATGGATACAAGGGGGAAGAGAGCCGGGGAACTGTGGAACCTGGCATGTGATATTGCCGTGGAATATATGATAGACGGGATGGAGCTCAAGTGCCTGCACCGTCCCCAGTCTCCCGTAAGGAGAGAGTGTTATCTGCGTCTGAAAGAGAAAACAAAGGTTATGAATGCCCAGAGTATTTACCGCTGCCTCCAGGAAGAAAATCTGCCGGAGGGGCGGTATCTTTCGCTTATGGCAGAATTTTACAGGGATAACCACTCCTTCTGGAATGATAAAAACAACAGGCCGGATATGCCCCAGGAGAGAAAGAACAAGTGGGATAATCTGCGCGAATCAATGGAGACGGAGATGGAATCCTTTTCCAAAAAGGCGTCGGAGGAGGCCGGGGAGCTGTCACGCCAGGTGAAGATTACGAACCGGGAACGGTATGATTACAGGGAATTTTTAAGGAAATTTTCGGTAATGAAGGAGACGGTTCAGATTGATACCGAGGCTTTTGATTATATTTACTACGACTACGGGCTGAGAACTTATGGAAACATGCCGTTAATTGAGCCTTTGGAGACAAAGGAGGTAAAAAAGATCGAGGAATTCGCCATCGTGATCGACACTTCCATGTCATGCTCCGGCGAGCTTGTAAAACGGTTTCTGGAACAGACATACGCCGTACTCTCGGAAGCGGAAAGTTTTTTTACAAAGGTGAACGTACATGTGATACAATGTGATGAAAAGATTCAGAGTGATCGGAAAATCGAATCAGCCCTGGAACTTAAGAACTATATGGAGCAGATGGAGATTACCGGAGGCGGAGGCACGGATTTCCGGCCGGCGTTCCAGTATGTGGATTCTCTGGTACAGAAAAAGGTATTTACCGGGCTTAAAGGCCTTATCTATTTTACGGACGGCTATGGCATGTTTCCGGTCCACCGGCCGGCCTACGATACGGCGTTTGTATTTATGCGGGACGACTACAGTGATGCGGATGTACCGCCCTGGGCAATCAAGCTGATTCTGGACCCGGAAGAGTTTGAAGATAAAGAGGAAGAAGGAACTTAAGCAATACCGGAGCCTGCAACGGCGGTATTCAGGATGAAAGGAGAAACGAAAAATGAGAAGAAAAGACAGGGGAATTGAGAATCAAACTGAAATTATGGAAATAATAAAGAGATGCCGTGTGTGCAGTCTCGCATTTTCCGGAGAGGACTATCCTTATGTGATTCCCATCAATTTCGGAGCCGGCGTCCAGGACGGAAAAACGGTTCTCTATTTCCACGGAGCCGGGGAAGGCACAAAGTTTGAACGGATAAAATGCGACAACAGGGCCGCATTCTCCATGTATGCAGAGGAAGAACTGGTATTAAAAGAGCCTGCCTGCAAGACGACTATGCTTTATATGAGCGTCTGCGGTACGGGGAAGGCATACGTTGTCGAGGATGCAGAAGAAAAGTATGAGGCCCTGAATCTGATTATGCGCCAGTACGACAGGGAAAGCGAAGCATTTGAATTTGACCCGAGGATTGTGGAAAAAACAAATGTTTTTAAACTTGAAGTAGAAGAGATGACGGGAAAAAGTAACATTCCGGCTAAGCATCACGGCTAAACCGGAACAGGGATGCACAGAAAGGAAACGGTGAAAACCCTCCGCGTAAGTGCATCCGGGAGCAGGTAATACAGACCAACATAAACGGGTGATGTGACATGAATATCAAGCGGGCAAAGGAAGAAATTAAAAATTGCATCGAAGCGTATCTTTTGAAGGATGGACGGGGGGAGTATCTGCTCCCTGCCATCCGGCAGAGGCCGGTTCTTTTGATGGGGCCTCCGGGAATCGGAAAAACCCAGATTATGGAGCAGATTGCCAGGGAATGCCAGGTGGGACTTGTCTCCTATACCATTACGCACCACACAAGGCAGAGCGCCATCGGTCTTCCTTATATTGTGGAGAAAGAATACGCCGGCCAGCCATGCTCCGTGACGGAGTACACGATGAGTGAGATCGTGGCCTCTATTTACGACAGGATGGAGGAGACTGGTCTTCAGGAAGGGATTCTTTTTATCGATGAGATCAACTGCGTTTCCGAGACGCTGGCGCCGATGATGCTCCAGTTTCTTCAGTGCAAGACATTCGGAAACCACAGAATTCCCGACGGCTGGATTATCGTGACGGCCGGAAACCCGCCGGAGTATAATAAATCCGTCAGGGAGTTTGATATTGCAACCCTGGACAGGATTAAGAAAATCGATGTGGAGGCGGATTACAAAGTCTGGAAAGAATATGCGTTCATGACCGATATCCATCCGGCGGTAACCGCTTATCTGGAAGCCAGGCCCGAACATTTTTACAGGATAGAGACAACCGTGGACGGCAAACGTTTTGCGACGCCGAGGGGCTGGGAAGATCTCGCCCGTTTTCTGGAAATATATGAAAAACTCGGAAAAACGGTTGACAGGGACGTCATATATCAGTATATTGAACATCCGGGAATAGCGAAGGATTTCGCCAATTACCTGGAGCTTTACAGTAAGTATAAAACAGATTACCAAATCGAACGGATCCTCTCCGGGAAGCCGGATACGGAGATGGTGCGCCGTGTGGCGGGCGCGCCTTTTGATGAGAGATTCAGCGTTGTGAGCCTCGTCCTGTCCCATTTGAACGGAAGATTCAGGGATATTTACCTGAAGGGCCGGTATCTGGAGCTTCTTAGGGAAGAGCTGGGCAAGTTCAGACAGATGGCGGAAGAGACGGAGACAGGGACGGATCATGCCGCTTCGCTGCTTGAAACCCTGGCGGCGGATAAGCTTTCCGATCTGGAAAAACGGCACAAAGCAGGGTTGATTGCCAGAAGAGAAGAACACCTTAACCGGGACGTGGCTGAGAAACTGCAGGACTACGCCCTGACGCTGGAGAAAGAACACATCGTTTCCGGCGGGGAAGGTTTCTCAAAAGTCAGGGAGCTGTTCGGGGAAGAAGCCCGGGAATACGACACGATGTCGGAGACAGCCCTTACGATGCTGGAACACGGTTTTGATTTTATGGAGGCAGCCTTTGCCGCGGGGCAGGAGATGGTCATTTTTGTGACGGAGCTGAATACAAATTATTACAGTGTGGATTTTTTAAGGGAAAACAGATGTGAGCGTTATTATGAGTACAATAAAAATCTCCTGTTTGAGGACAGGGAGAGTGACATCAGACAAAGACTGGCACAGAGGACATAATAAAGAATGAGAAAATGGAGAAAGATGTCTCTGCTCGTCTATGCGGCAGAACTGTTGCTGCTTCTTGCGGTTCTCGTACTGGTGGTAAAGTTTGTTCCCGATTTCGGTAAAAAAGGGGAAGAACAGACCATATACGGAAGCAGCGGAGAGCAGATAGAAGAAAGTACGGGAAATACGGCAGGCGAAAAGGAGAGTGCAGGAACCGGGGAAACGCCGGAGAGCACGGAAACCGGGACAGATTCGGAGCACCGGGGGACCGGCGCCGGAACACAAAAAGGGCGCCCTTTAGGGGGCGATACGGCCGGGCAGGAGACTGAGGCCAAAGAAGAGCCATACCGTCCTCCTACGATGATTGTTGCGTCGGATTTACACTACCAGTCTCCCAAGATGACGGATTTCAGGGAATCTCTGGACACTTATACGGAGTGGAACGACGGAACGGTGGTACCGTATCTGGATGTGATTGCCGATGCTTTTCTGGAAGAGGTTCTGAAGCAGAAACCGTCCGTACTGATCCTGAGCGGGGATATTTCCCAGAATGGTGAGAAGGTGAACCACCAGGAGCTGGCGAAGAAACTTAAGAGGGTGCAGGATGCCGGGATCCCGGTTCTTGTTATACCGGGTAACCACGATATCAACCATCCGTGGGCAGCCACTTATTTTGACGATAAGAAAGAGACGGCCGAGGGCGTAGATGCCCGGGGCTTTTACGATATTTACCATGAGTTCGGCTATGACCAGGCGTCGTCCAGGGATAAGGATTCTTTAAGCTATCTTTACAGGCTGGATGACCGTTACTGGATGATGATGCTGGATTCATGCATTTATGAACCCGTCCATGAGACCGGAGGCAGGATCAAGGATACAACCCTTGTCTGGATGAGGGAGCAGCTTGAGGCGGCGAAAGAGGCCGGGGCCATGGTAATTCCCGTGGCGCATCACAACCTGCTTAAGGAGAGCACCCTCTACCCGGAGGAGTGCACACTGGAAAACTACAGGGAAGTCGTGCGTCTTCTGGAAGAGTATAAGCTTCCGATTTACATAAGCGGGCACCTTCACCTGCAGAGAGTAAAAAAGAATGTGGAAAGCCCGCTGAATGAAGGGAAATACGGAATTTATGAGATTGTTTCCTCCTCCCTTGCCATCCCGCCCTGCCAGTATGGAATTATTAACTGGACAGAAGACGGCAGTTTCCGTTATCATACAAAAGAAGTGGATATTTCCGGCTGGGCGGAGCGCTATCAGGAGGAAGACCCGAATCTGCTCAACTTTAAGGAGTACAGCAGCCGGTTTTTGATAGAGACAATCAGCAGCCAGACATTTAAGGGGCTGGAAACCATACCCGAGGAGAGAAAACTGGAGATGGCGGAGCTTTACGGCACTCTGAACAGCGCCTATTGCTCGGGAACTCCGATCAGCGCGTCCAAAGTGAAGAGCAGCAGGACCTATTTTTACTGGGAACGTTATCTGGGATCCACCAAATGGTTTGACCGCCTCAGCGCAATACTTAAAGACACGAAGAAAGATCACAATTCCCTGAGCCTTACCGCCGGTAAGGACTTCCCGGAATGGATCCGGGAGGAAGAAACCGCGGAAGAAGGAAGTACGAAAGACAAACGTGCGGAAGAAGGAAGTGCGGGAGACGAACGTGTGGAACGGGATGCCCCATAGCCCGGAAATCGGGAGAATGGGACACAGGTTGTAAAGTGAATGAAAATGCCGGGTAAGGAATCGTTACCGGACAGTGACAGATAAGGAGTGATAGGATTATGATATATGAAGGCGTTGTATACAGACCCCCGAGTGAGGCCAGGAGCCTGATTGTCCAGGTGACGATCGGCTGTGCGCACAATACCTGCACATTCTGCAATATGTACAAGGAAAAACAGTTCCGTGTCCGCAGGATGGAGGAGATTATGGCGGATCTTCAGGAAGCCCATGACGCATACGCGGCCTATGTAAAGAAGGTATTTCTTGCCGACGGGGACGCCCTGATTATGAAGACGGAAGATCTGCTTACGATCCTGGACGCCGTCAGGCGCCTGTTCCCCAATGTGACAAGAGTTGCCTCTTACGGAACGGCGCAGGATATTCTGCGAAAATCCGAGGATGAACTGAGACAGCTTAAGGAAGCAGGACTTGGCATCGTCTATGTCGGCGCGGAGACAGGAGACGATGAAATCCTTGAATCCATTCACAAGGGAGTGACGGCCCGGGAAGTAATTGATGCGGGACAGAAATTAAAACGGTGTGGAATTGCCACTTCGGTAACGCTGATTTCGGGTCTCGGAGGCCGGAAAAAGGTGAGGGAACACGCGCTTTCCTGTGCAAAGCTTATTTCCGAGATGAATCCGGAATTCGCTTCTTTCCTGACGCTCCGTCTCTACGAGGGCACACCGATGTACGACGATGTTGTGGAAGGGCGCTTCGAGCGCATCACGGCGGATGAGATTATGGATGAGATGAAGATATTCCTGGAAAATGTGGATTCTCCGGGTACCGTGTTCCGCACGAACCATGCATCCAACTATGTCGTCCTGGCCGGGGATTTGAACGGGGACATTCCTGAAATGCTTGAAACCCTTGAAAAGGCGAAGGAGAGCAGGCATTACAGAAGATTCAGAGAGACAGGGGACTTATTATAAATGATTTACCTGATACTGGCGGTGCTCTGCAGCGCATCCATGGCCGTGGCGCTGCGCCTGAGCGAAGAGTACAGCAGCAATAAATATGCAATCCTGATGGGAAATTATGTGACCTGTACCGTGGTGGCCTTCCTACTGCTCCCGGAGAAACAGTTAGTTCCGACAGCAAAGTTCCTGATGACGTCATCTGCCGGAGATCCCGGGTTGAAGGCGGCGATGACGACAGCCATAGCGGCCGGAATTTTGAATGGAATCTTTTTTCTGGGCTCTCTGCTGTTTTTACAGTACAGCATCAGGAAAAACGGTGCCGTTCTGTCTTCCGCCTTTGCAAAACTGGGGATTATGCTGCCCGTGGCGGCCAGTATTCTCTTCTTGAACGAGAGGCCGACGGTTCTTCAGACGGCGGGAATGGCCCTGGTCGTGGCGGCTATTCTTGTGATTAACCTTGAAAAGGGAAAAGGAGGGGCATCTGCAAAGATGGCCCTCCTTGTGCTGTTTCTATTCAGCGGAGCGGGAGACGGGATGTCAAAGGTATTTGAACATATCGGTGAACGCCGGTTTGACGCGCTGTTTTTATTCTATACATTCCTGACCGCCCTGGTTCTCTGTCTCATCCCAATGCTCGGCGAGCTGTTCCGGGAGAAGAAAAGCCTGAAAGCGGTGGACTTTATCAGTGGTATCTTTGTCGGCATTCCCAACTACTTCTCAACTTCACTGCTTTTGGCAGCGGTCACCAGGCTGCCCGCATACCTTGCCTACCCGTGCTTCAGTGTAGGTACAATTCTGATTGTCTGCTTTGTGAGCGTCCTGGTTTTGAAGGATAAGATGACAAAGCGGCAGATATATGGATGCGGGATGATACTTCTGGCGCTGGTTCTGCTGAATCTGTAGGGCGAGGGCTCGGGAACAGCGGAGGTTTTATGAACTGCGCCCGTTTAACACTGTGCGTTCATAGTAAAATATATATTGCTGCATCACTCCGGCGCACCCCTTGTATTTTCCAAAGTTATCCTGTACCATCATCTCGTACAGGCGGGTTTTGGGAGCAGAGTCATACTTTTTTCTGTAATAATGTCTCATCAGAATCTGCTGAATCCAGGTATCCACGGGAAATGCTTCTACGTGGTGGAGGCCAAAGAGGCAGATGCAGTTTGCCACTTTAGTCCCGATGCCATAGAAACCGGTCAGGTATTCCATGGCTTTTTTATAATCCATTTCTGAAAGAAGTGAAAGATCCAGGGTTTTGTCATCCGCGTCACGGCAGATGCGGTGAATGTACCTGGCCCGGTAGCCCAGCTTCAATGACTGAAGGTCCTCTATGGAGGCCTTTTTTAATTGGGATGGTGTGGGAAATGTATGGTATATGACGGGTTCACCACAGGCTGACAGGGCTTGTCTTTCCTCTCCATACAGGCGGCTTAAGTTTTCTACGGCCTCCCTGATCCTGGGGATGGTACGCTGCTGGGAGATAATGAAGGTGACTGTCATTTCCCAGGCATCCTGTTTTAAAATGCGTATACCGCTGCCCGCACGGGCGGCTTCCTGAAGGTAAACATCGTGTTTCCTGACAGAGGAAATAATGGCGCCGTAGTCTGTTTCAAGATCAAAGTAATGGAGCCAGAAGGGAAAATCCTCATCGGAACAGTGGAATTGGAATGTCTGCTCCTCCTGTACGACTTCCACATAGCGGCTGCCGCTCACTGCCGAATATCTGCCGGGGCCCAGGCGGTTCATGCGGAAACACTGTCCGGATTCGGCGATTTGCTGGAGATCAAAATTATTT
>CATWBR010000180.1 GCA_958349075.1 uncultured Clostridium sp. | reverse complement strand
CAACGAGCGCAAGCGTTTCCCGTAGGAACTTTTTCTGCCCGGATTCCCCACCCGCAACAACCTCCAAACGGGACTGAAGACTCATAATCTCCCCTCACCATTCCGCCCACCGGCCGTCCCGGCGGCGTTCTCATTCCTCAATAAAATCCTTATCTTCTTTTTTCCTTCATGCAAAAAACGGGAGCGCCGCTCCTGCCACGAAATCCGATTGATTTCATGGCATTGTGCGCCACTCCCGAATGTAGTATTGGATGTAAAACTTAATGTTCCGCCGCGCATAAGCCTTCGGCTTCCGCAGGCGCCCCCTTCGCCTTATTCGGCTTTTCCGGGGCAACTCTCTTGATGCTGATGCCCGTGACTGCATAGAAGATGGCAAACAGGAACCCTGTATAGTTCATAATGGCCCACGGCAGATAATCAAGCGTTGCGACGCCCAGAGTGGCCGCCATGTATACGGCGCCGCCCGTCCACGGAACGAGCGCCGTGATTACGGTACCGGAATCTTCCAGCGTACGCGACAGGTTGCAGGAGGCAAGTCCCCGCTCCCTGTACACATCACCAAATAATTCTGCAGATACGATAATTGTCAGATAGGAAACTCCTCCGATTAAGCTTGTGAGCAGGCTGGCCGCTACGGTACTGCAGATGATGCCCGAATCCGATTTAACCTTGGTCTGGAGTTTCTGAAGCAGGACGTCGAGACAGCCCGCACAGGAGATAATTCCTCCAAAAATATAGGCGCAGTATGTAATTAATACCATCTCCATCATACTGCTGATACCGCCCCTGTTGACCAGTTTCAGCACCTCGGGTATTACCGCCGCAGAGTCAAATCCCGCTTTGTCGACCATAGTAACCTTGAAGCCGGTTGCGCAGGAATTGAAGACATCGATAAAGGAGAATCCCTGGATTCCCATGGCCAGAATACAGGCCACAACACTGGATATAAACATAACGGGCGCAGTCGGATACTTCATGGCGCTGCCTATCAGGACGATGGCCAACGGCAGAAGCAGCAGGATATGCCAGTTGTAAATCTGGCTGAACTGCGACATCATCGTGGTAACAAGTTCGGAATCTACGGCTCCGCCGGGGCTGTTAAAGCCTGCAATCAGGTACACGATAAGGCCCAGCAGGCTGGCCGGAAGTGTCGTCCACAGCATATGTCTGATATGATCGTAAATATTTGTGTTTGTCACAGTGGATGCAAGAACCGTCGTGTCCGACAGAGGGCTCAGCTTATCTCCGAAATAGGCGCCTGCAACAGCGGCTCCCGCCGTAATCGGCAGTGACATGTTCAGCGTGGCTGCAATACTCATTACAACAACGCCCATGGTGCCCGCCGCTCCGTAAGATGTCCCCGACATTACGGCTACAATCGCCGTGGCTAAAAAGGCCGTGACATACAAAAACTTGGTGTTGATGATCTGAATTCCGTAATAAATCATCATCGGCAGGGTACCGGAAATCATCCAGGAGCCGATCAGCATTCCAACCGCCATCAGTATCATGATGGCGCCGGTGGAACGTCCTACCTTCTCGGAGATTGCCTCCTGCATATCCTCCCAGGTGCAGCCGAGATAGAGGGCCACAAGGCCTGCGGCGGCGCCCGACATCAAAAGTACCATGGTCAGAGGCAGCTTAAGGACCGAGAAACCAATGCCGATTATAAACAGCATCAGAACAATGGGTAAAAGAGCAACAAACAGACTTGGCTGACGTTTTTCACGTGGTTTCGGTTTATCTTTTTTCATAGACGTTTCCCCTCTTTCAGATTTTAAACCCATTTTTTCCAGTCAAATTTCTCGGGTTTATTGACGGCAGGCGTAAATGTCATAATATCATCGCAGCAGGCCAGCGGTATGGTATGGCTGATGGCCCCGTGTTTACATTCCAGCGCGCACACGCCGCAGTGGCTGCACTCGTCGGGATATGCTATAAAAGGGGCATTCTCTTTATCATTCCAGCCAATCACATCGTTTGGACATTGATTATAGCATGCCTTACATTTTTTGCAATTGTCATGAATAATTCTAACGCTCATAAATTATGCCTCCTTTAATTCCGGAATTTCGCTTGTGCTAAGCTCCATCTCGTTGTTCTCGCCCTTTTCCACAACCACCCACTTCTCCCATTTCGGATCGGTGTCGGGGTAGTCAGCGCGATAGTGCACATAATTGGCCAGATGGCGGAACCTCGTTTCCTTGCGGTAAAGGGATGCCCTGATATGCATTTCCGCATAATCAATAATACTTTTAACTTCACAGCACCTCATCAGTTCGTGAGGACTGTCCGCCGTCATCTTATCCGTAAAATTATTTTTGAGATCCAGGAGTTTTTCAAGTGCGTACTCCATCATCTTTTCGTCTTTGAAATAACCCACGTATTCCGTGATCAGCCCTCTTGCCGCCAGTTCCAGCTCTTTCGGGTCGATGCCTTCCTCCCTGCCGAGCGGGGCCAGGATGGCATTTTCAAGGTCTTTCAGATACTCGGTCGAAACCTCCGGTTCTCCTGCTGTTTCCGCAAAAATGGATGCCTGCTCACCGGCAATGTCACCGGTCACACTGGCCCCGACAATCGCTCTCGCAAATGCAGTCGTCGCTCCGGCGGCATACAGGCCCGGAACCGAAGTCTTCAATGTTTCATCTACTAACGGGCCTCCCATAATACAGCAGGGATCCAGTTTCATCGGTATCAGATCTTTTCTCAAATCCAGTTTTCTCTGTTTAAACCACTGTTTTGTGATTGGGTATTCGTTGGACATTTCTCTCTCATGCATCTTGATAACGTCTTCAGGGAGATCCCTCAAATCCCAGTACAGCGGGCCGCGGCCCTCAATCAGTTCTTTCTGCATCAGGAAGCAGCGCATTACGCTCTCCTCCGGTGTATTAAGAATGACGTCACCGTTGCGGTTTACGAGCTTTGCCATCTTGTCAAAGGGTTTCACTCCCACGATTCCGCCTCCGGCCCTCACCAGCACATAATCCCAGTACAGGAATTCCATGTTGACCATCTTGGCGCCGGCCCGGTAAGCCATCGCCTCCGCGTCGCCGGTATTTGTCGGTGAAAAATATGTATTATAGGGGCCGTCCGGGGCAATGTACTGCCTTGTCGTCTCTCCGGTTGAAAGTATCGTCGCTTTTGCAAGGAAAGCCGTGAGTTCTCCGGTCCTTGTATTCATTCCGATTGCTCCGACCACCCGGCCGTCTTTTTTCAGGAGTTCCACTCCCATTGTCCTCTCGAAAACCCGGGCACTTGTCTTTTCAACCGCCTGACCCAGCTTCACCTTTGTATCCACACCTCTGTAAGAAACACAGCAGTAATGGCGCTCCGGTATCCTCCAGATAAAATAGCTTCCGTCATCTTCCCTGACAGGAATGCCGAATTCCTCCATATCCTGTACGCGCTCATAAGCATGGACGTCTACCGCCAGCGTGACGTTTGGATCTACCAGTTCTTTTTTTGATGTGGAAGCATATTTCCTGGCTTCTTCGTAGCTGATAGAATCCGGATGTACGCCGATGGACACATGATCCATTCCCGGTCCCACACTGCCTCCCCGCCGGAGTGTGGCTTTGTCAAGAACCGCTACGCTCTTTCCCATTTTTGCCGCTCTGATTGCAGCAAAACAGCCTGCGATTCCCCCGCCGATGACAAGTATGTCAGTTTTAACTACCTGCATAACCTTACCTCCCTGATTTACTTGTGTTGTCAATTCACTTTCATTCATATCAAGCATGCTTTCGTCAGTAATCTGACTCTTTTTCGGACATCCGAACCAGCATTTTCAGGCGCCAATCTATTTACTAATGCTGACTTATTCTGTGCTTTAATTATCTAACACTGCGCCTTATAAATCCAACAGTTATAAAGAGTCGGAGCCACAAATAAAATTTGTATCACTTTTACCTTTTTCCCTCCTCCTGCAGCGTTTTTCCCAAAGTCCGGTAAGAAAAGGGGTCAGCAGGCACGACAGCGTCATTGCCAGGGCAAGCTGCGCCACCGCTGTCTCTACGTAAGGGGCATGGATTGGCAGCGCCTTTCCGACAATGGCCGGAATCGCCACGGCAGTACCTCCCAGGGTGCAGGATGAGAGCGCCGCGTATCCCGGCCGTCCCGCGAGCAGCCTGTCGGCGGCAAGCTGGGGAACCATTGTCACAACGGTGTAAATGATCAGAATCATAATCCCGGCTCCCGCCGACTCAAACGCTCTAAAGAGGTTTACGGAGGCGCCAAAACAAAAGCCGATAAAAGGCAGCATAATTGCAGTCCCACCGGCCGTCAGTTCCGCTATTTTAACATCCAGATTCGCCAGCACAATTCCAAGTACAAAGGGGATGAGAAGTGTGATAATCTGCCCGGTATCAAAGCCCCCTCCGCTCACTCCCAGCACGGCAATGGGCAGAACCGGCATGGAAATCAGACACAGCAGGCCGAACACGGAAGCGTCGATATCATCGCCATACTTTTTTACGAGGGCGAGGTAAACGGCTGGATTGTTGTTGGATACGGCCGTGACCAGGGCCAGTGTGGAAATCCCCAGAAAACCCTCCGGACCGAAGAATTTCATCATAAACAGTCCGGCTGCAGAGGCTGCCAGAATTTTAACCCCGATTAATATACCGCCCCTTCTGAGAGCCGTACCCAGACTTGAAAGTCTGAGCTGGCTTCCCGAAAAGAACAGCAGCATGCCTATAATGGCCAGCGTCCCGTCCTTAAAAAGCGCCGTAGTCACTCCCCCTATTTCAAGCGCCTGCGGAAACAGCGTGTTCACAAGCGCTGTGGCAAACATCGGTATCACCACCATCCCTCCCGGGAATTTCTCCATGCGATCGAGTATTCTCATTTTACCTGCCTTTCTGCCCCCTTCTTTTAACCGGAAGGTCCCACTCACTTACCGTACTGCATCTGGTTCTATCATAATCTGTAGATTCATAGATGTAAAATCCATAGATTGAGTACATACCACAAGTAAAATTTGTTACTCCCTGTGTCAAAACTCCTTTTCAGAGGCAGGCAAAATACGGCAATCCATGAGAAAGGGGCTGTCGTATATGTAAGAAAAAATCCCTTTTTCCTATGAAACAAAGGAAAAAGGGAGAGTGCAGCCGGAATCCTCCGTCTGCACTCTCCCCCATTGATTGCCAGGCAAATCCTACGCAGCGTGCCTTTATTGTTTCAAACTCTGTCCATTCTCAAATTCTTACAATTCAATTTGCTCAGGAAAAGCATTGTGCCGCATAATTCCCCACATCTTATCGATATAGGCGAGCGTATAAAAATTTTCATAGTAATGATAATAAAACGCACCCTTTAAAGTCATGGTGTATATGCCGTTTTCCCCGGTAATAAAACCAAACGCCTTTAAAAGCTTCAGCTCCATTCCGTACATCTTTTTAAGCTCTGCTCCAAAAAACTCTTTAAACTTCCCCGCATCCACTCTGGTACTGTAAGCTGTCCAGAACAGATAGTAAATCATGCGCTGCCGGAGCGTAAACCGCAGGGTCAGTGAGGTTGGCAGCTTTTCCGCGTCAATCCGCCTGCAGTACTCCTCCGTTGAAAATGTATTGATTTTAAACTGTTCCCGGAGCAGGGTTGTGGCCGAGCACCCGAATCCCAGAAAGTTATCCCGCGTCATCGAGGAATACCCCGCCCCGGCCGTCCCGGCAAACGTCCATATAGAGGTGCGTATCAGCCCCCGCCCAAGGCAGTAATCCGTAATTTCATCCAGCAGTCTCCGTTTCCCGGCTCTGTCCATGACCTGCACCGTACTGGGAGTAAATGTAAAGTCAATAAACGGATAAATCGCCACATGGTTGGCCCCGTTATCAAACGCTGTGTCCACATCCGCCCTCAAATCCCCGAAGGTCTGACCGGGCAGTGCGAAGATAAAATCCATGGACACCGTCTCAAACGGTACGGCCCGGAGCGCTTCGGCCATCACAGAGCAGTCCGCCTGCCTGCGTCCAAGGATTGTCTGATATTTTTCCTGGAACGACTGGATCCCGATGCTGATTTTTGTCACCCCGGCGTCTTTAAGCGTCTGCAGGAGCAGTTCCGTCACGTTCTCCGGATGCAGCTCCACACCAATCCCCTCGGTAATTACAAAATGCTCCTCCAGCGCCCGGATGATATCCCCCAGCCGTTCTGCCGCGAGAGCAGGCGTTCCCCCGCCAAAATACAGGCTGGTAACCTTTTTCTTTGCTCCATTCCGACCTCCCACCAGATGAATTTCACGTATCAGGGCGTCAATGTAACGATCGCATTTTTCCCGTTCATACAATTCCCTGCAGTAGGGGCAGAAGTTACAGATACTTGTGCAGAATGGAATATGGACATACAGCCCCAGAGACTCGGCTTCCAGGTATGGAAGCGTTTCGTCATATTCATTCCTAAAAATAAAAGGCTTTACCGAACGGGTAAACCACATTCTTGTCAAACTCGTTATAAAGCTCATAATTCTCCTATATGTACTTCAGATACGTTACCAGCATCTCAAAAATCACCCTTAAGTCTCCCCTGAACAGCAGCGTATATTCGGCCACAAAGAAATAACCGCACTCACTGCAGAGGCCGGGTACGTCAATGCATCTCCCACAGATGCTGATCCTGCCGTTTTCAATGACGACACATTGATAGCACGGAGTCGGAAACCGGTTATCAATCAGATATGGGAAAGCGCTCTTCAGGTTAAATATGGGGGCGCCCTCCTTCATCATCCGGGAAATCACGTCACAGCACTCTGCTTTTTCTTCCCTTGACAGGGCCAGCTCCCTGGTGTCCGGATATGGCGTATGAAAATTAAAGGAAACGGCCCGGACATTTTTTGTATCACGGGCTGCAATACATACGTCGCGCACCGAATCTTTGTTAATCTGATTGACCGCCATGTAAAAACAGATGTTAGCTGCCGTAGCATTTTTAATGTTTTCCATGATCGTATCATAGGTATCTCCACGAATGGCGTTATGCCGCTCCCGATCGCCGTCCAGGCTCAGAAGTATCAAATCTGCTTCAGGCAGATCGATGGGAAATGTTCCATTGGTGACTGTATTTACAATGAGAAATCCCATTTTCTTTGCCTCGATTACCAGATCCCTCAGTGTTTTTCCGTGATCCTGCCACAGGAATGTCTCCCCGCCGCAAAAGAACAGAATACGCACCCCCATCTCATATAAGCGCCTCATCTCATCCTGAATCTGATGATAAGGATGAATGACGGAGGTGATGTTGTTCACGGAACAGTGTTTGCATGATAAGTTACATTTGTCCGTCACAATTACCGTACCGAGAATCGGTGATTTTTTACGAAAAACCACCGTCTTTACCGCAAAACCGGCTAAATAAAAAAAGGATCCCAGTTTCATTTGTTCCCCCATTCCTGATTTCAGCAAAGAAGCGCTTTGGCAGACGTTCCAGCGGAGGGCCGCTTTAGCGACATCATTCCTTACCGCCTGGCAGTTACCGGCATCTGCCTACAGATGCCGGTGTGAATTATTATTGACAAAATCTATAAACACTTTGGCGCTGTGATCCAGTTTTTTCCCCTTCTTATAAACAATCCCGTACTGCCATACAAAATTGTCATCGGCGATGGGAACTCTGACACAACTGTTTTTATCCATATCTTCGGCGATATGGTCCATACATATAAATACATACGTGTCCATCTTTACCATACTCAGCAGAATGCTGATTTCTCCGGATTCCACCGCAAAGTCGGGAACCAGCCCGTGCAGGCGGTACCAGTCCAGGATTTTATAATAAATCTGATAATATTTGTTGAGGGAGACGAGCTTCTCTTCCTTCAAATCTTCCACTCCCAGCGCTCCAAGTGAGGCAAGCGGGCTGTTCCTGTTAATCACCGCACAGAGTTTTTCTTCCCTTATGGGAAGATACTCTATCTCCGATTCATCGTGGGGTCTCGGACAGAAGGCCAGATCCACGGCACCGTTTATCACGTTGTCGACGCAGGTCGTATCGGGACTTTCAATGGCCCTGAAATCAAAGTTAGGGTAAGCATAGCGGAACCGCAGCAGCATGTCCGGGGCACTCGCCTGCAAAACTCCCGGAGCCAGACCGATCACCAGATGTCCCCGCTCATTGTTAAAACGCCGGTTGAGTTCCAGTGTCATATCGTCGAAACTCTGAACCAGAGGGGTACAAAGTTCTTTCAGTACCTTTCCCTCTTTTGTCAAAATGACACCTTTGGAGGTGCGTTTAAACAGCATCTTCCCCAGCTCTTCCTCCAGAATATTCATGGAGGTGCTAAGCGCCTGCTGTGAAAGAAACATATTCTCCGCGGTTCTTGTAAAACTGCCTGTCTCACACAAATCCAAGAAACGTTTCAGTTGCTTGATATCCATATACTCCCACCCCTGGCCGCCCCATATGCAGCCTGCCGTTTTACCTTGTATTTTACTACTCCTGCAATATCCGCGTCAAGGCGAATAAGGCAATGCTGATTTTATATTACTGTTCACAGGCAATGTTCCGCGAGTTGTTTTCACGCGTTTTTGCGTGAAAATCCCGAGTTACACGGCGCGAAACGGTGTT
>CATWBR010000179.1 GCA_958349075.1 uncultured Clostridium sp. | reverse complement strand
TATCACAACTACTATTGGCAAAACCAATCTGGAATATGCCATTACGCTGAAAAGTATTCTGGAAATCTATCATATTGAGCCAAAAGAAATTGAGGGCGCCATTATTTCTTCCGTCGTTCCTCCGTTAAACAGGACGCTGATGTCCGCTGTCAGAAAAATCACCGGAATCTCACCTAAGCTCGTCGGCTCCGGCATGAAGACCGGACTCAATATCCTGATGGATAACCCGAAATCAGTGGGCAGCGATATGATTGTCAATTCCATCGGAGCGCTCGGCGAGCATGAACCGCCCATTATTATTATGGAGATGGGAACCGCCACCACGATGTCGGTCATTGACAAAAACAGCCGCTACATCGGAGGCGCCATCCTCCCCGGCCTTCGCGTCTCCTTAGACAGCATGAGCGCAAACACGGCCCAGCTCCCCCGGATCAGCCTTGACACACCGAAAAAGGTCATCGGGAAAAATACGGTGGACTGTATGAGAAGCGGAGTTCTTTTCGGTAACGCCGCCATGATAGACGGAATGATTGCAAAAATCGAGGAGGAGCTTGGAGAGCCCACCACCGTTATCGCCACCGGAGGGATTGCGAAGGCGGTGCTGCCGCTCTGCAGCCATCCTATTATTTATGATGGGGCGCTGCTGCTCAAAGGACTGCTGGCCCTGTATGAAAAAAACAGATAAGAAAGAATCACTTTCCTATGATATAAAAAGCCGGAAAAGGAACGGCATACAGGATGGCAGGAGCCATTTTCTATGCGGATTCTTTTCCGGCTTTTTCTTCGGTTAACGTTTGCTTAACACTGAAGTCAGCAAAAGCCTTTTTAAGTTTTAACGGTCGAAATTAATTCTCAAACGTCTCTTCTAATTTATCTGAAGAACCTTCTCCTGTGCGGCCTCCTTTGGGAAAACGCCTTTATAAAGCAGTATGCTCTCATCCAGCCCGTCTATCTCACAGTGCATTTTGACAGTCCTGTTTTCTCCTGCAAGGTAAACTGCATTGGTTCCCTTTTTAAGCTGAATCTTCTCTTCTGTCCAGCGGACACCGAATGCGCCGTCCTCCGCTGCCGGAAGTTCATCCTCCGTCCTCTTTTGGGATTTCGTTTCATAATATCCCATTTTCACCCCGTCTTCATCCCCGGTACTGTAGGTATATCTCAGCGTAGCCTCCGTGTCCTCCGATACCTCGATGAATAAAAAACCGGCTTCCGTCTCCGACAGAAATACGTCAAAGTCTGCAGAAACACCTTCCTCCATATCGCCTGTGATTGAATTAAAAATACTCGTACTGGAATTTAGGAAAGGACGGCTCTCCTCCTTTTTCTCCGCTCCGGCCATCTTTATCCCCGGTTCCGTCTTCCCAATTACACCCGTGGATGTCTCCGCTCTCCCACCGCAGGCTATGAGATTCATAGAAATACATACAAGCGCCATAATTGCAGCCGTCTTTTTCATCATAATTTTCCTCCTGATTATCTGTCGTTCCACCACCTTACACTCTATTTAACGAGACAGCATTCCTCTTTCCTTCAGAAAAAAATCCCTCATGCGGGATTCTCCGCCTGCGTCAGGCCGCTTTGGCGGCATCAGTCCGATCCGCCGTCCCCGATCAGCGATACCCTGTATGTGAGATACAAGACGCCTTCGTATCTCACATACAGGGTATGTTCTTTTCTCAGTACTGCCGGGGAATGCCGGGAAATGGCAGCCTCCGTTCTTTTTCTATTTTACAACCTTCAAAGTGGAGCAGTCTCTCTCAATATTATCGATCTTCTCTCTGTCCAGTCTCAGTCCAAAGCCAAACGGATTAACGACCATTCCGTCTACCTTCCTCACCAGCTTCTTCAAATCGCGGAACTTCACAACGACCGGCTGGTATTTCTGCTTCTTATCAAACTTTCCGAACTCGATGAAATCGGTGAATACAGGATAGAACTTAAGCCCCTTGTTGTCGGCGATCATCGGATAAACGCGCTCATTCACATCCTCCGCCGGAATCAGGAACTTCGCGTTGTACAGTTCGGAACACATCAGATCCTGCATCGGTTTAACCGCTCTTTTTCTGGAAAGTTCCTGGTAAAACTGGGCAGCGGCACGCATCAGGGACGGATTAATCACCATATCCGCCGTCTCTTCCGGTTTCTCTACAACGCTGAATAATGACATCGCAAGGGATTCCTGCCCCTTGTCTACCATAACAGCCTCAAAGCCGCTGCGGTAGAGATCATTAAAAAATCCGATTCTCTGGGCCGGTCTGATCTCAAGGCTCTTCACCTCGTATCCTTCCCACTTTAATTCCTTTACAAATTCATCTGCAAATGCTTTGCTGGAAAAGATATAAGCTGCCGGCTTCTCATTCTCTGCCCCCATGAAAAAGTTGTTGGTAGCTCTGGCCGCAACCGCAAACAGGGCCTCTCCCGTCTTAATTACTTCCAGAATTTCTCCGAAAACTGCTTTATCTTCATTCTCAAGATAGGATTTAATCAGTTCGTTTATGGTTTTCATTCTTTTCCTCCATCTGTATGCATCAAAAGTTATTGTACTATTCTAACACAGACAGGGGCAACAATCAATCAACTCTCTGAAAAGGAAAATTTTTTCATCCCTCCAATCGTATAAATCGATCCAAAATCGTACATCATTCATTTATAAGAATTCGGTGGAAAATATCCCTTACAATAATTCCGCCGAGATAATTAATGAAAGATGCGGAGGTAAAGTACATGCCTGTATACAAAGTGGAAATCTGCGGAGTCAACACTTCCAAACTGCCGCTTCTCAGCAATGATGAGAAGGAAGCGTTGTTTAAACGGATTCTTGATGGGGATATGGATGCCAGAGAACAATACATTAAGGGAAATTTACGTCTTGTCTTAAGCGTCATCCAGCGTTTTTCAAACAGCAGCGAAAATGTGGACGATCTTTTTCAAATCGGCTGCATCGGGCTGATAAAAGCGATAGATAATTTTGATATAACACAGAACGTACGATTCTCCACCTATGCAGTTCCGATGATCCTCGGAGAAGTTAAACGTTACCTGAGAGATAATAATTCAATCCGTGTAAGCCGCTCCCTGCGTGATACCGCCTACAAGGCGATTTATGCCCGGGAAGGGCTGATGAAAAGGAACCTGAAGGAACCGACCATCTGCGAAATCGCAGAGGAAATCGGAGTCAGCAAGGAAAGCATCACCTATGCCCTGGACGCAATCCAGAGCCCGGTCAGTCTCTACGAACCGGTCTACACCGACGGCGGAGATCCCCTTTACGTAATGGATCAGCTCAGCGACAAAAAATGTTCCGAGGAGCATTGGGTAGAGGACATTTCCTTAAGTGAAGCCATGAAACGCCTTCCGGAACGCGAGCGCCATATCATCGACATGCGTTTCTTCGAGGGCAAAACACAAACAGAGGTGGCCGAAGAAATCCACATCAGCCAGGCCCAGGTCAGCCGCCTGGAAAAAAGCGCCCTGAAAAGCATGCGCAACTATCTGAGCTGAGGTTACTGTCACACCGTGCCCAGCAACACGCTGCGCGATGCACAGAAACGGCAATAAACGCCGTTGATTGTGATGAAAAGTCCGCATTGCGCATTTTTCGTTGCGTCGCGCCGAAATTCTAAATACACAGTGCCCTGTCCTGACAGAGAAAACAGAAGAGCAAAGAAGAACATCTTTCTTCTAAATGAATCCGTTTTCTTCATCAGACAAGGCACTCTTTTCTTTACGCCAAAACATTTCCGCATTTTCCCGGCCTTCACCTACCGGCGGTTCTTTCCTTGTTACTGTCACTCCGTGCCCAGTAACCTTTCCATTTCCCAGCCTCCCCTCGGTTGACACATTTCCCTACATATTCTATACTTGATGATAAGATCTGAATGCAGTCCGTGTTCCGGTCAGATAAGGAACATCCGCTGCTAGTGTAGTGTCAGCACGCTAGCTTCTCTTAAGGCCCTCCTTTCTGAGAAGCCGGAGTGAAACCGTACCTGCCACCGAAAAAATGTTTAAGGAGTTACCGCTATGAACCCAACCGCACCGTCTCGTTCCCCTTACTGGGATATTGTAAAGGGACTTGGTATTATCGCAATTGTACTTGGCCACAGTTGTTACTTTGCCGTAGGCTTTGTCTATCTGTTCCATCTGGCCCTGTTTTTCTTTGTCTCCGGCTATCTCTACAGTGAAAAAAAATACGGGGATGCTCCCTTTGCCTTCTTTGGCAACCGGTTTGCAGGGACATGGCCCCGTTATGTTTTTTATACGTCCTGCTTCGTCCTGCTCCACAATTTCTTCGTGACGCGCGGTCTCTATTCCGGCCAGGAGCTTTACAACCATACGAAAATGCTTGCGCAGATTTGTACCAATATCTCCTTCACCGGCGCCGAACCGGCCCAGGGCGCGCTCTGGTTTATTCCGGCCTGGCTGGCCGCATCCGGCCTGTTCGGCGCTGCCGTATGGTTCGGCCGCACCTTTTCAAGGCGGATTGGAAAACCCGGGCTTAAGGTATGGCTGATTGGGTTTGCCTGTGCCTCGATCGGCGCTGCCGGTGTGTTCCTGAATATGAGGAAAGTGGGAATTGCCTACAACCTTCATGCATCCCTGGTCGTAGTCCCGATATACTTTTTTGCCTACCTTCTGCGGCTTCACTGTCCCGATTTTAAGAAGTATACCACCTGGTACGGCTGTATCGTCAGCGCCGCACTCCTGTACTTTATTAATGCAAAAATGGGTATTTATATTCTTTTGGACGGAATGGTGATTCCCGGAGCCTGGTTTTACGTCATCTCCCTGATTGGTATCTATTTCTGTCTGTCCCTCGGAACGCTGATGGAACGTTTTAAGGCCGTTTCCCGTTTTCTTTCGTTCCTGGGACGCTATTCCTTTGAGATTATGGCGATCCATTTTGCCGTCTTTAAACTGGTGGACTATTTCTATGCAAAGCTCTGGCTCCGGTCGGTGCCCGAAAATCTGGCCGGGTTCCCCACCGGGTTTTCCCATGAGCTGTGGCCGGTCTACCTCATAGCCGGAACCCTGATTCCCGCATTCATCGGCTGGATTTCTACTCGTATTTCACGATTTCTTTTTTCAGCCGCTTCATAATCTTTTTCTCAAGCCTGGAGATGTAGGACTGGGATATCCCCAGAAGGTCCGCGACCTCTTTCTGCGTCATCTCATCCTCATTCTCCGTTCCCAGGCCGAAACGCAGTTCCACGATTTTCTGTTCTCTCGGTCCCAGACGGCTGATTGCCGTACTGAGCAGCTTCTTTTCTATCTCATCTTCCAAATCCCGGTAAATGACATCCTCGTCGGTTCCCAGAATATCGGAAAGCAAAAGTTCGTTTCCGTCCCAATCCACATTGAGCGGTTCATCAATGGAGACTTCCATCTTGGTCTTGTTGTTGCGTCTTAAATACATCAAAATCTCATTTTCAATACACCGGGAGGCATAGGTGGCAAGCTTGATATTTTTATCAATATTAAAGGTGTTGATCGCCTTGATAAGCCCTATGGAACCGATGGAAATAAGGTCTTCCACACCGACGCTGGTGTTGTCAAATTTCTTTGCTATGTAGACTACGAGGCGCAGGTTGTGCTCTATCAGTCTCGATTTTGCCTGGGCATCCTTCTCCGTTCCCAGTTCCTTTAATACCTCTGCCTCCTCCCTGCTGTTTAAGGGCGCGGGGAGAATATCCGCACCGCCGATATAATGGACTTCCCCTTCCTTCTGAAGAAAAACCGATTTAAACGACGGAACCATCTTAAGACGGAATTGATTCGGGATTGCTAATTTTATAACCATAATTTCTTTCCTCCTTAAATAACCATATCTGTAACCGTCAGGGCCTTCCTCTTTACCTCCTCACAAAGCAGCGCGTTTTGCCTTGCCGGGCATACAGCCTGAACGGTTATCTTTATTTTCATTACAGCTTTCCATCAATACTGCAGCCTTCTCACAGCCACAGTTTCTCATTCAGCAAAATCTGGTAAGAACCGTTCTGCGACAGTTTTTCTTCCGAGATTGCAATATACGGTTTCTCTATCACTTTCTTCTGACCTTCTTTTTCTATCTCCATCCTGTCGGCCCGCACCGCCGGTAAAATTCCGCTGTCCTTCCCGACCGAACGGAAAGGGACGAATAAGACCGCATTCACGGTGCCGAACAGTTCCCGGCAGCTTTCCGCCGAGATTACGCTGACCGGACTTCCCGTGTAGGGTTCCGTCAGACGGTTCCCCGTGTCAAGAAAACCGGTGAAACCGGCTTTCCTGCCCTGATATTCGATCAGGACGCTGTAAAGATGGCCGTTGTCCGCGGCGCTCTTTGACACGGTCCTCCACAGGTACAGCGTTAAAAAGATACTGAATCCCGCGGCCGCCGCATAGAGATAGATAGAACCAAAGAAACCTCCCGTGCGGAACAGCTCCATCAGACCCGCGGTCATAACCGCTGCCAGATACAGGCCCGCCACGGCTTTCAGAAGCGCGTTCAGGTCTCTGATTCTAAATGCCAGGGCCGTCATCAGGGCGCTGGCTGCGAAGTATGTAACAATTGACTGGAGAAAAAAAACAGGAAAGGGAAAAATGGTCACAGCCAGCGCGTAAAAAGCTCCCGCCATGCTGGCCAGAAATATTCCTCCCTTTCGTGTCTCCAGCTTCATCACCTTTTTTACTACTGTGAGAAGCAAAAAATCTATTGTAAAATTATTGGCTAACACCACATCCGCGTAAACGTTGTATGTCACCGGAAATTATCTCACCTCTCTGTCTGACAGTAGGATACAGTTCAGTCCTGCGGCAAAGTAACGCCGCCCGACAGGGCATACCGGGTCTGAACTGTTACGACAGTAGTCATTATAAATTCCCGGGCTTGTGTTTTTTGTCAAATACGGAAAGTTAATTCCTGTTTTTGATCGTCATATTTCGAAACAAAATGCAGGCGGCGCGATCGGCTTTTCCATGACGGGAATCGTTCCTGATTTTCCCTCCGCTCCCTCTGGCTGTGGGGGACTGTTATCCTGTGCCCCGACTGGTAAAACCAGCCGTAAGGGTAAAGTGACAGCCCGCCACCTGTATTTTAAGTCTGAGCGGCAGGCCGTATCGTTCTTATTTTGTTGGATTACGATTGAAAATGTCGAAAAATCAATTCAGATTTGGACAGCAGCGCGTAAGATACCACCGCTGCATTTAAAGAACTACTCGGGAAAAGAGATTTCCAGAAAAAGGGGGCGGAACCGGCAGACAGCCGGGACCGGAATGATTTCTTCAAGCAAAACAGCCGCAATGCTTTCGCACTGCGGCTAATAACCTGATCCCTGGTTACTTTTTATTCTTCAGGAAATCCGGGATGTTAATCTGTGTCTCTCTCTGCATAGGACGGTATGGCTGCACCGGTGTGGACGGCTGTACCGGAACCTTAGGCTGCTGTTGCTGCTGAGGAACTGCGGCGGAAGGAGCCCTGTAGGTCGGGGTCTTATATGCAGGCGCAGATGTAGCGGCCGTCTCTCTGCCTGCACCCTGAGGTGCAAACGTTGGGGACGGTTTTGCCTTGAACGGAGTGGTGAATTCGGTCATAGCTTTGGATACAGGCGTATTGATGCCATGGGCATCCAGTCCTGTTGCAATAACCGTGATTGTCGCTTCATCCTGTGCGTTCTCATCAAACATGGCGCCGAAGATAATGTTGGCATCGTCTCCTGCCAGTTCCTGTACATAAGTTGCGGCGTCATTGGCCTCGATCAGGCTGATGTCACCGGAAATATTGATAATAACGTGGCTTGCGCCTTCGATGGTTGTCTCTAACAGAGGGCTGGCAACTGCCTGTTTAACGGCTTCAATGGCCTTGTCGTCACCCTTGGCATGTCCGATGCCGATATGGGCGATGCCCTTGTCTATCATAACGGTCTGTACGTCCGCGAAATCCAGATTGATAAGTCCCGGAACATTGATAAGATCCGTAATACCCTGTACAGCCTGCTGAAGCACTTCATCCGCCTTCTTAAGAGCATCCGGCATTGTCGTGCGGCGATCTACGATCTCAAGGAGTTTATCGTTAGGGATTACAATCAGAGTATCCACACTGGCTTTTAATTTCTCAATGCCTGAAAGTGCGTTGCCCATACGTGTCTTGGCTTCAAAACGGAACGGCTTTGTCACTACGCCTACGGTCAGAATGCCCATATCCTTGGCAATTCGTGCGATAACCGGTGCCGCACCTGTTCCGGTGCCGCCGCCCATACCACAGGTTACGAATACCATGTCGGCGCCCTTCAGAGCCTGTGCAAGCTCTTCCTGGCTCTCCTCTGCGGCTTTCTCGCCAATCTCAGGCTTAGCTCCGGCTCCCAGTCCCTTTGTCAGCTTCTCGCCGATCTGCATGGCTGAAGAGGCCTTGCAAAACTGCAGCGCCTGCTTGTCCGTATTAATTCCGATAAATTCCACACCTGCTATATTCTCTTCAATCATGCGGTTAACCGCATTATTTCCAGCTCCGCCGACACCTATAACGATGATTCTGGCAGAATTCTCCGATTCATTTATCTTAATCTCTAACAAGATAGTTCCTCCTTCACTT
>CATWBR010000178.1 GCA_958349075.1 uncultured Clostridium sp. | reverse complement strand
TGCAAACGGTCCCCGTAGTAATTCATTCTGCCGGATTCCCCCCTCACGACAACCTATCCCCGGGACTGAAGACTCATCCCCCCCTCACCACCCCGGCCCCTGGCCTGCCGGCAGCGTCCTCATCTGTTCAACTAAACCAGAGGGATCACTGCCACTCCATCCGGCATCACCGTTACAGACGGATGGTCCATATCCAGTATCCCCTTTGCCATTCGCACGGCCTCCTCCACAGAAGGAGAATAAATCAAATGCAGGGACTCCACCATTTCTCTCGGAGCGCTGCTCACCATGATCACCCGGTTCTTAAGTAAAATCCGGCAGAAAATCTGGGACTGCCACTGATCCGGGACGGTTTCATCCGCTTCTCTGGCCAGAATTTCCCCCAGTATTTTTCCTGTATCCGGCTCCCTAGCAAATGTATTGAAAAAGGCGCTGCCGCCATGGCCGTCGTTACAGCGGGCCGCTATGATGATCACGCCCCCCTCCCTGCAGACGGCGGAGGCGGCAGTCATTCCTTTTACACACTGATAGATGTTCTGATCAAGCGGATAACCTCCATTGGTTGTAATGACGATGTCCGACCGCCCGGTCCGGCTGCAGCACAGTTTTGACAAAAACATTACGCCTGCGTCGTGAGCCGATGAGATGTCACCGGCTACGGCGCCAATTATCTCTTTTTTAGAATTGAGTACTACATTCAGGATAAAGCGAATGTTCGACGCCCTGGCTGCAAACATCATATCCTTATGAATAGGGTTGTGCGAAAGACTTCCCATGACAGAATACGGACTTTCAATATTGGCCGCACAGTGGTTGTACATGATGGAGCTGCGCGATGCAATTCCCGGCAGAATGCTCTTACGTCCGCCGGAAAACCCGGCAAAGAAATGAGGTTCGATAAATCCCTCCGCAATCAGCAGATCGGCGTCACAGGCAAGGCTGTTTAACTCAATCCGGTTACCGCCCGGGCCGATGCCCACGCAGGTAAACGGTCCCTTGTCGCAGTCGTGCACCAGGATGGTCTCCCTCTCAGCAATTTCATCTCCAAAGCGTTCCACTATCTCCTCACGTGTCGTAGCCCTGTGGCACCCGGTCGCGATAAGAATTGTAATCCGGGCTGCCGGGCTGCCGCGGCGGACTGCCTGAAGCAGAAGCGGCATTGTGATTCTGCTGGGCATTGGGCGTGTATGATCCGATGTAATTATAACCACAGTTTCGGCTCCCTGTGCCAAAACCTCCAGTTCCGGAGCATCATAGGGACGCTGCAATGCAGATTTTACAATCTCCTCCTCTGGTTCTCCCGGCACAAAAGTGGACAGACGCGATTCTATCAAAGTTCCCATTCCCCCTGCCGGAATTTCAGCCGTGATATACCCGTTTCCATATGGCAGTGATATCTGTTTGTCCATATTTACTCCCTTCTCAGCCGTTCATAGCCATCCCTACCTTTAAAATCCGGAACATTCTGACGGCTCCGGAATAATACAATTCTTCCGCCCTTCTTAATGCCTCTTCCAGATCCATCGCAGCATTTACGGTTGTCATCATAGAGGAGATTCCGCAGCCATAAATCTGTTCTGCCCCGTCTCCCATACCGCCTACAAGGGCCACCGCCGGAATGCCGTGTTTCCGGCACCGGCCCCCTATGCCCTGCATCACTTTTCCAAAACATGACTGCCAGTCCGCCCTGCCTTCTCCAGTTACCACAAGCGATACGCCGGCCAGCCATTCATCAAACCTAATCAGATCCAACACGGTCTCAATCCCAGATTTCAGGGTGCCCCCAAGAAATACCATGAGTGCGGCTCCCAGTCCGCCCGCGGCTCCCGCTCCCGGAATTTCATCCGGATTGACATGGAATTCACGGATGAGCACATCACGGTAATTCTGCATTCCCTGCTCCAGTTCATCTAGAACGCCGGGTGTTCCCCCCTTCTGTTTTCCAAATGTATAGGTAGCTCCGTCCTTTCCGCAGAGAATGTTATTTACATCGCACATGACTGTAAACTTTATACCACAAATTCCCGGAGACATTCCCGAGCAGTCGATATGGGCTACACGAATTAAATCAGAGCCCCGTCCCTCCAGCTCATTCCCGTCCCTATCCAGAAACCGGGCGCCCAAAGCCCGCATACACCCCATCCCGCCGTCGTTGGTCGCGGAACCCCCAATCGCAATTGAAATATCCGTGAAGCCACGCTCAACCGCATCCTTCAGAAGTTCCCCCGTTCCGAAGGTAGTCGTATTTCTCGGATCTCTCAGAGCCTCCGGAACCAGGGGCAAGCCGGATGCGGCAGCCATCTCAATGACTGCCCTTTCTTCATCCAGCCTGCCGTAACAGGCCCTTACCGGCTCCATCAGAGGGCCGTGCACCGTAAGATGTATCTTCTCACCCTTCAGGACATGGATCACGGCATCCGTCGTTCCTTCGCCTCCGTCTGCGATAGGAAGCCCCATGCATTCACATTCTCCAAACACTTCTTTCGCCGCTTTCGTCAGCAGGCGGATTGTCTTTTCACTGGAAAGTGTTCCTTTAAAAGAGTCCGATGCAAATAACAGTTTCACGTCTGGATTTCTCCTTTTCTTTACTCTACCGGCCAGATAATCGGATTATTCTTAAGCATTTCATTCGGCCATACCATCCGCCATGTACCGTCAATTAACTGTGAAACTGTAGACAGGCCGTAAATATTATGTCCATAGTTTCCGTTGTTGTCCGGATATCCGAATTTCATTCCGTCGAACTGTGTCATAATCATATAAGGAGAATCCGGTTTCAGATCCATTGCCTTGAGGGCTGTCTGAATTTCAGATCCATCAGTGCTTCCGGCTGCTTCCAGGGCGGCCATCATGACCGCTACAGAGTTCCAGGCACATCCTGCGTTCTCATTCATGTTATAACCGTGCTCATCCACATATAACTGATGGACTGCAAGGGATTCCTCCCCCTTTTTCTCCAGGAATCCAGGATTCCATGTGTCAGTGGAGAAGATGCCGTTCGCGCTCTCACCCACGGCCTCCTTAAATTCATCGGTTACGATGACGCCGCCACAGCAGAAGAAGCCTGCATCCAGTTCATATTCCTTTACGGTGCGGTACAGTGACACACCCTCCTCCAGCCCAGAAACAACCGGAATCAGGTACTGTACGTCAGCCGCCTTCATTTTGGTTACCTGTGTCGTGAAATCCGTTGTGCCCAGCTCATAAAATTCCTGGTATGCCACCTGGATCCCGGCCTCCTCAAAATATTTGACAAAACTTGCCATCTGAGACTGCCCCCACTCGGAATTCTCAGCTATAAATCCCACTCCGTGGACTTCATCCCCATACATCTCGGCAATCATCTTGATAACGCCAACCAGGCCCTGTGCATTGGTCGATGCGTCATTTGTCGGATTGAAAACCCACTCATTTCCCTCCGTATAAACCTCCAGCGCCGACTGCTGGCTCACCACGAACGGCACTTTCCTGCGCTCGCAGATTGGCTGCATGGCCAGGGTAACGGAACCGCTGGAATAGTCGCCGGAAATGATGGCGCAGCCTTCGTCCAGAAGTCGCTCAAGCTCAGTCACGCCGGTCTCCACATCATCTGCGTGGTCGGCATAGATCATTTCCAGTTTTTTCCCACCCAAAGCTTTCACACCGCCGTTGTTATTCCAGTATTCTGCCGCAAAATCGTAGCCTTGCTTTAACATTTCGCTCTCGTAGGCCGCGGAACCGGTAAATGACAGGATGACACCGATTTTTATCGTATCCTGGGAGTCCGCTTCCGTTTCACCGGTGCTGTCCTCTTTTTCCTTGGACGCTTCCGTCACGGTGCCGCTCTTCTCCTCACTGCTCCCCGTATCAGTGCCTCCGGATTTGCCACAGGCGGCGAGTCCCAATACCATTGCCGCAGTCAATACAACTGCCAATACTTTTTTCATTTGTCTTCCTCCTTTTATATTTTGTTTTTCTACATGGAGATACGTCTATCCTGCCCTAACCCGGCATTCTTCTTTTTCCAGTACTCCTGGAATTCCTCCGTCCCCATATGGTCCGGAGCAGTTTTTTCGGCCCGCTCAAGCCATCTTCCGATAAATGCTTCCGCCTCATCCGCTATTTCGTCACAAAGAGCCTGTCTGGATGCCTGGTCCGCCTTTACGCCGCTTACACGGGCAAGCCACTTCTTTTCCATCCTATCCATCTCTTCCCGGTACTCCTCAACCGGAATCCTTCCGTCCAGGATCGCCCTGTTTATGCCTTCCCTCCGGATCCATTCGTCTATGCCCTTCTCCATATCCTCATAGGGGAATACCTGTTTTTTACTGAATGCATCGAACCAGAACGGCTGGAACGGGGCAATACAGGTCACCCCCATTCCCGTCCCCCACATGACGGTATTGCGCCCGCGGCATTCCGCAATCATGGCGCAGCATGTCTGGCACGTCACATCTTCCGGGTGAACCGGATTTTTCGCATGCATGCAGACGCAGCCATCTCCGTCGGTCCAGGCATCCTCGGAATAATGCGCCCGCAGCGTTTCCATCATGTGCTCCACCTGAAAATGGTTTCCATGTTTGTTTGCCATCTGGAAGCTGCAGCACCTGCGGAGCATCCCGCTTCGGTTAATCGGGCTGGACCAGTCCACATACGCCTTTGCAAAATCAAACGGTTCGTCAATCGGATAGCCCTTCTCCACAGCATTTTCGAGCAGCCCGGCATGAAACAGATCCGGAGTGCAGATAGACAGGTAGTTGGATATACTGTATGCTCCGGAAACGCGTTTTGCCGCCCAGTAATGTTTTCCCGCTGTCTCCACATGCCATGTTTCCTTTTCATCCATAATCAGATAGGCATTGTCATAGTGGAACACTGTGTCAAAGCTGGCGTTGCCTCCCTGGCCGTACCGCTGCATGAGAGCGCCTAATATACGGACCGCAGCCTCCGCCGTACGCGCCCTCTCCAGTGTCAGGCGGACAATGTCCATTCCCAGCAGTGCTTTTTCTTTGACATTCATTTCTTTGGAAAATACGGACTCGTTTCCCATGCAGACGCCATGCTCGTTTACTCCAATCTCGGCTCCCCAGATCCACGACGGCTTTGCCAGAATCATCGCGTTTGTATGGCTTACCTGCTCCACCTCAATATAGGTGCATTTCACCGTTTCCCCGGTCCCATGATCGGCAGCCGGCACAAAGATGAACGGCTGCGGTTCGTTTACCGCCCGGTCACTCGCCTTTCCAAAGATGGGATTTCCTCCTCTGCACAAGCTGCCGCTCACACCAATCGTATCACACATCTATAACACCTCCCTTGTATTATCAGATCCCCAGATATGTACTCCGGATCTTTTCATCTTCCAGCAGTTCCTTTCCTGTTCCCTCCAGGGCATTCTGCCCAGTTTCAATCGCATAGGCATAATCGGCTATATCCAATGTTGCAAGGACATTCTGCTCCACTAGAAGTACCGTCACTCCCGCCTTATTAATCCGGACGATACTGTCCAGCACGGTATCCACGATGACGGGTGCCAGCCCCAGGGACGGCTCGTCCAGCATCAACAGCCTGGGTTTTGACATCAGCGCCCGGCAGATTGCACACATCTGCTGCTCACCGCCCGACATGGTTCCCGCCAGTTGATTTTTACGCTCCGCCATCTTTGGGAAAATGTCAAAGCACATCTCCAGATTTTCTTTCCTTCCGGCCCGGTTCTGCGGCAGGTAGGAGCCCATCATCAGATTTTCATACACGCTCATATAGGGAAACAGTTTTCGTCCTTCCGGCACTTGGATAATACCCATTTTGACCCGGTCATGGGCCGGGGCATCCTTGATGCTTTTTCCATCAAACAGGATATCTCCTCCCCTCAGCATGGTAAGGCCCGAGATGGAATTGATAGTCGTCGTCTTCCCTGCTCCGTTCCCGCCTACCAGAGCGACAATTTTTCCTTTCTCCACCTTTAGGGATATCCCGTGCAGCGCCTCAAAATTTCCATAATTAACATAAATACCGTCAATTTTTAGCATATCGCTTTTCTCCTAAATAGGACTTGATTACCTCCGGATGAGCCGTTACTTCCTCGGGGGTGCCCTCCGCAATCAGGCAGCCCTGGTTCAGCACATAGACCCTGTCGGACAGCGTCATTACCGCCTTCATTACATGCTCAATGATGACAATCGTAAGCCCGGATTCTCTGTTGATTTTCTGCACCAGATTAATAACCCTCTGGCTGTCCGCCGGATTTAAACCGGCCATCACCTCATCCAGCAGGAGAATCTTCGGTTCCGTCGCCAGCGCCCTTGCCACTTCCATCCGCTTTAGTTCCGGCAGGTTTAAATTTTCTCCCCTCACATTTTTGCGATCCCCCATCTCCACCAGTTCGAGAATCTCCTCCGCCTTCCGCCTTGCCTCCTCTACTCCGGAGTGCTTCTGCAGGGCACCAACCATCGTATTTTCCAGCATGGTCAGGTTGCTGAACGGTTTTACAATCTGGTAGGTTCTCGCAATTCCGGTTCTGGCCAGTTTGTGGGACGGCATATTCTGGACTTCCCGTCCCTCGAATAAAATCTTTCCGGACGTCACATGGTAAGCTCCCGCAATCAGATTAAACAATGTCGTCTTCCCGGCGCCGTTCGCCCCAATGAGTCCCACCGCCTCTCCCTGGTTCACCTGCAGGGATACCCGGTTCACCGCAGTAAGACCGCCGAATTTCTTTGTTACCTCTTCCACTTTAAGAAGAGCACTCTTTTCTGTTGTCATTTTCTGCTCCCCCCGCCGGTTTTATTTTGATAAATCTTCATAATGGAAGGCCAGGCTCCACGGGGCATGAAATAGATTGCCGCCATCAGCACAAGACCGTAAATCACTTCCGCCAGTCCGGCCACCGACGCTCCCACAATACCGCGCAGGATATTTCCCAACGGCGCCATGATAAATGCTGCGAAAACGGGTCCAAGCAGTGTTTCCCGGCCACCAATTATGGCAAAAAGCAATATTTTAATCGACATATCATATCCGAGCATGCTGGACGGATCGATGACGCTTAAGTAGAAAGCGTACATAGAGCCTCCAACCGCCGTCATAAAAGCCGAAATACAGTTGGCTGCCTGCTTCATTCCCATAACGTTGATTCCAAGGGAGCTGGACGCCTCCGGGTTAGTACAGATAGCCTGAAGGTAATACCCCATTTTGCTGCTTTTAATCCATGCGGAAACCGCGATGCCGGCCACGAGCAGGCCCAAAAACAGCCAGTAATACCCGCTCTTTCCGTCAAACTGCATATTGGCAAGCCCGCCTTTCCACTTGATGTTAAAACTGAGCGCTCCTTTCGTCCTGTATCCCAGGATGTACTCATTGGACATAAAGGTAATTCTGATTATGTGCAGCATGGCAACCGTCGCAAGGGCAAAATAAGATCCCTCCAGCTTAAACGTAATCCTGCCTACGACAAAGGCCAGCAGAGCAGCAATCACTCCCGCGGCCAGCATTCCGATCCACGGAGAGATCCCTTCGTAGGTATAGAGTACCGCCGCCACATAGGCGCCGATTCCCAGATATACACCGTTTCCAAGCGCAAGCTGTCCCGCATACCCGCCGATGATGTTCCAGGAGAGCGCCAGATATCCAAATATCATCATGTTGATTATGTACTGGAGCACCAGGGGACGGTCCACAAAAACGGGAA
This sequence comes from uncultured Clostridium sp., assembly GCA_958349075.1. Classification (GTDB taxonomy): domain Bacteria; phylum Bacillota; class Clostridia; order Lachnospirales; family Lachnospiraceae; genus Otoolea. The sequence continues at coordinate 918 of CATWBR010000178.1, read as the reverse complement.
CCAGCACACAGAGTGCCAGCACTACGGCTGTCAGAGCCGCATTTTTCTTGTTCATAATTCTTCACCTGCCTTCTGCCGGTATCGATGTTTATACACTCTGCTTTTTCCCGAATAATCCGTTTGGCCGGAACAGCAGCACAACTACAAAAACCGCAAATACCGCAATCTGCGCCGTTGTATCCGAGAAATACAGGGTCCCTGTCTTTTCAATAATTCCTACCAACAGGCCGCTTAAGAGCGCGCCGACTACGCTTCCTTGTCCTCCCAGCACAATAATAACGAAGGATTTAAAGCTGTAGGTGGAGCCCGAGGTGGGCTGTACAGAACTGTAGGGAAGCAATAATGCCCCCGCGATTCCAACCATGCCTACACTGATGGAAAACGCGATATTATAGAGCCGTTTGATATTGACCCCCATCAGCGTGACCACATTCCTGTTCTGCGATGCTGCGCGGATCGCCCGGCCGGTCTCCGACTTCTGAAGAAAAAAATATAAAGCCAGCGTGCACACCATCGCTATAGCAAATGATATCAGTTTTGGCACCGAAACATAGAGTTCTCCCAAATGCAGGGATTGGCCCGTGTAAACCGTGGTGGCAGTCTTCGGGTTCCCCTTAAAAATCACAAGAGCCAGATTCGATAGAAATACTCCCAGCCCTGCGGTAAACAGAAGTACACTGACAGGCTCCACCTCCTTCTCCCTTGCCAGCATATTGGAGATAATAAAGCGCTGCAGGATGTATCCCACAGCGGCCATCACAACCGCATTCAGGAACATAATCAGATAAGGATCCATGCCGGACCATGAAAATATAAAATAAGAAAAGTAGATGCTGAGCATTAAAAGCTCTCCATGCGCCCAGTTTACGATCCTCATCACGCCGAATGCCAGGCTCAGTCCAATTGCTACGACCGCAT
>CATWBR010000177.1 GCA_958349075.1 uncultured Clostridium sp. | reverse complement strand
TAATAAGCGCAGGTTTCTCATTGGATTATATCATAAGCTACAGCGGATTTCTACAAAAACCGCCTCGCGGAATATTGCCTGTGAACAGCAGCGGTTACTCTTCACGCCGTGACCAGTAACACGCTGCAACCCTGGGACCGGGCGCATAATCATCCGGCGGCCCCGTTCCGGGTTACCCCATATCATAGAATCCCTCTATCAACATAAAAGAATACTGGTATTAGACATGTCCGAAAGGAATGGTTATACTGAAACTGATGAAAATGGGGATAGTGCGGCCAAAATGCAGAAAGATATCGGCATATGACAGGCCGGGGGGAGAAGAATGTATGGGATATTTAAGGGTTTCAGGCTTTTTCTGTAAAATAAAGAACAGCCTGTTTGCAAGGATTTTTATGGGACTGATCCTGCTGTCCCTGGGGATGGTGCTGTTTATGGGGTTCTGGATGAACAATATTATCAGCCAGAACTACAGAAAGCAGGCGGCGCTGTCGGGAGTGAGCCGCCTGAAGCAGACGGATGAATCCATGGAGCTGATTATCAACGTGCTGGGGCAGAACATGGCTCAAATGATGTGGAGCAATGATTTTATTACATATATGATATCTCCCGGGCGTGTGGCTCCGGAACGCGATTACCGGATCGGGCGTCAGCTTAAGTCCATCGGGAGCGGGAGCGAACTGGTGCAGAGGGCATATCTGTATTCACCTCTGACCGGTGAAATCCGGGATAGTGAATCGATTTTTGAGGCGGAGGAGTTTGAGGACTGGCCCGCTCTCAGAGAGCATTTGGAGGAACAGGCGCCGGAACGGGAGAAAATCCGGAGGAAGGCTGGCACGATGACTACGACCACGGTGATGTCCCGGGAAGGGCGGATACTGGTCATGCAGGATTTGAATATTGCATCCCATATCGGAACGCTGATCTATGAGCTGAATGTACAGGCGCTCGGCAGTACGCTGGGACTGAAGGGAATTTCGGGGGAGACGGAAGTCTTCATATTCGATGAAAACCGGGAGGCATTTTTTGAAAATCACTTCTTTTATGACACAATAGCCCCGGATTGGGAAAACGACGTGATGTTTATAAACCCGGAAAACGTAGAGGAGCTGGCCGGGCGCAGTACCAGGGGATTTTACCGCTATGATTCTCCGGAGAACGGCCGGATTTATCTGATGCCGCTTGATACGGGAAATCTTTCCGTGAGGGTTACGGATATCCTGCCCATGTATATTATGGCCGCGATCGTTTTCCTGGCGCTGAGCATTGTGTTTGATTACTATATCAGCTATTTTATTTACCGTCCCATCAACCGGCTGATGAAGCTGGTGACCCAGGCAGACGGCAGGGAGAAACAGTCGGGCGATACGGAAATGGATTTCCTGGAGGGAGCTTACAGCGATGCAATGGATCAGCAGAGCCAGCTTAAGGGAGTGATTGCCAATATCGCTCCTGAAATTTTGGATTCCATGCTCAAAAATCTGATGGTGGGAAAGGCGATTGAAGAGGAACGGGTCCACGAAATCCTGGAGGGAGTAGGCAATCCGATCCGGGTAAACAGCCGCTATCTGGTTCTGGCCTGCAAGCTCAGTGAACCCAGGGAGAGAAAGGGAACCGATGTGGAACTGAACCTGCACCTGCTCTCCATCAGGAAACTGGTGGAGGGAACGGAGACGCCGGATTACCATATCTATGATATCCGTACCGAGAAAATGGTCGTGGCCATTGTCATGGGATTCCCGCCGGAGTACCCTGTGGTGGCAATTAAGAGGGAATGCGCGAAGCTGTCCAGGCTTTTGCAGCAGCTCGGGGAGAAAATCCCCTATGGGCTCCAGTTGGAGCGGGGCAGTATTTATCAGAATATCATGGACATCCGTTACGCCTACAAAGAGGCGGTGGGGAAACTCCAGTACCGGCAGTATCTGGACAGCAGTGAGGCGGAAAAAGAAGATGAGAACGACCGCGATACGAACCGGATTGTCAACCGCCGTTATTTCCAGGAGAGGACAAAGGCTCTGGTGGAACAGGCCTCCCAGGGCAACCGGGCGGAGACGGAAAATCTGCTTGGCCAGATTTTGTCCGATCTGAGGCGCGATGTAACGGATCTGGCGGATTTCAGAAATATGGCCCAGCTTTTTCTGGATGAGCTGACGGAGAAAGTAATTACACTGCCGCTGAATGAGGAGGAGCAGGAGCTTCTGGAATCAGCCCATGCGGTAACGGCGCTCAGAGAACTCTTGACAAGAGAAGAGTTGTCGGCGCGTATTCTTGAAAATGCCAGGATAGCCGTCGGTCTTCTGCATACCTATAACAAAAAGAACAGCTACAGATATGTAAAGCTGGCAAAAGAATATATTGCTCAGAATTACGCCGACAGCAATCTGTCGTTAAACGATGTGTGCGAACATATCGGAATCAGCGCCTCCTATCTGAGCGAGCTTTTTAATGAAATCAGCGGGGAGAAATTTTCGGCTTATCTGGCTTCCTTCCGGGTGGAGAAGGCCAGGCAGCTTCTTAGGACCACCAATGTCACGATCAAGGAAATTGGTTTTTGCTGCGGTTTCAACTCCGTGCAGAACTTTATCCGCGTATTCAAAAAATATACGGACCAGACTCCGGGAAATTACCGGGGAGGACAGGATTCATAACCGCAAAGGAACGGCTCAGTCCCGTTATGGCCACCGCAAATAACAATTCTTCGAAATGGTAACATTTCCCCGGAAACCGTGAAAAATGTGCGCTCTCTACAAAAAAAGTCCGTATACCAGCGGACTTTTTCCTGTTACTCTGAATTTACGGACGGCAAAGACAGTTTCAGTCTGTCTGCCGGCAGGAAAAGCGGCAGCGCCGCAGACCGTAAATATTATAAGGGGAAGTGGAAAGGAGGGTTTCCAAAGTGAAAAAATTTTGGAAATGGTTCGATGAGAACTTTGAAGAATGTCTTTTAATGATTCTTCTGATTCTCATGACGGCAGTTATGTTTGCACAGATTATCATGCGTTTTGTCTATCGGGAGTCGATGTCGTGGCCGGAAGAATTCTGCAGATTCTCATTTGTTATCTCGGGATTCTTATCGATCGGTTACTGTATACGCAGAAATAAGATGCTGAAGGTGGATATCCTGGTGGGATTTTTCCCGGATTCGGTCAAAAAGATATTTGATTTGGCCGGACGCGTTGTCACCCTGATTTTCTTTACGTATTTTTCTTATTACGGCTATTTTGCAATGATGAACTCCATGCGGGGCGGTATGAAGAGTCCGGCTATGGAAGTACCGATGTACGTACTTTACGGTTCCGTGTTTGTCGGTTCCGTGATAGGCGTCATCCGTCAGATTCAGGATTTGGTAAAATGGTTCTGGAAGAAAGACAATAAAGAAAATAAGGAGGTGGCAGAGTAATGTTAGGATTAGTTTTTGGGGCATTTCTGGTTGCAATGGTCCTGGCCCTGCCGATGGCGGTTGCCATGGGGCTGGCGACAGTGATTCCGCAGCTTATTAACAGCAGCTTTCCGGGAAATATGAACTATATTATCCAGGCAATGATTTCCGGGCTTAATACGACTCCAATCCTGGCGGTGCCGCTCTTTATGCTGTCGGGAGCTCTTATGACAAGGGGAGGAATCTCGAAGCGTTTATTTGACATTTTTGCAATTATCGTTGGAAAAAGAACGGCCGGTATCCCATGCGCCGTTGTCATCACCTGCCTGTTTTACGGCGCAATTTCCGGTTCCGGTCCGGCTACGGCGTCGGCGGTTGGAACCATGTGTATCCCGATTCTGGTCAGCCTGGGATATGACAAGGTATTTTCGGCGGCCATTGTGGCGACGGCCGGAGGACTGGGCGTTATTATTCCTCCCAGCATCCCGTTTATCATGTTCGGTCTGTTTACGGGAGCATCCGTCGGAAACCTGTTTAAGGCGGGAGTCCTTCCGGGCTGCCTGATCGCTTTCGTCATCATGTTTTACTGCTGGTTATACTGCAAAAGAAAGGGCGAGGACAAGGAGAAAATTGCAGCCAATTATGAGGCTCTGAAGGCAAGAGGTTTCCTTAACATTTTCATGGAAGGTTTCTGGGCTCTCTTGACTCCCGTTATCATTCTGGGCGGTATTTACGGAGGTTTCGTCACTCCCACGGAGGCTGCCTGCATCTCCGTTATCTACGCGCTGATTGTATGCCTGTTTGTCTATAAGAGCATTACATTCAGGGATATCCCGCAGCTCTTTAAGGATGCTATCGCTTCCTATGCGCCGATTCTCATGATGATAGCCCTGGCTCAGGGATTCAGCCGCGTGCTGATTCTTTTAAAAGCATCCAACGTGATTCAGGCGCTGATTGGAACAACGATCTCTAATAAATATATGCTGTTTGTCGTTTTGCTTCTGCTTTTGCTGCTCATCGGAATGTTTATGGATGTAGGCCCGGCGGTCATGATTATCGCACCGATTATCATGCCGGTTGCCACAGGATTCGGAATCGACCCGATTCATCTGGGTGTTGTCATGGTTACGGCTCTGGCTGTGGGATTTGTCACTCCGCCTTTTGGAATGAACCTCTTTGTCACGGCTCCGCTGGTAGAAATCCCGGTTGTGCGTCTGGGTGTCAAGACCGTGCCGTTTATCGGCTGCTTTCTGCTCGCGCTGCTTCTGATCACGTTTATCCCGGCTATCAGTCTGTGCTTAATATAAAATCATGCGGCATATGTATCAGATGCATCTAAAACAGGAACAACCCGGGAATAACCGGAGAAGAACGAATAAGTACGAAAAAATACAAACATTTTATATCAGGAGGAATCATAATGAAAAAGAAAATTATTGCGGTTATGTTATCTGTATCTATGGCCCTGTCCATGGCGGGCTGCGGCGGCTCCGGCAAGGAAAGTTCCGCCACGGCCGGTTCTGAGACGGCTGCGAAAGACGCCGGAGGGAGCACGGATGCCGTCACCGCTTCTGCGGGGAATGCGGAGCTTATCGCGATTGCATCGGAAGGACTGAATACAAGTATTGCCTGCGATCCGATTGAACTCTCGCTTGGCTGCTCCGGTACGGTGGACGGCACCGTCATGGGAGACGCCATCTATGCGGCGATTGAGGCGGCGAAGACATGGACGGATGGTAACTTTGTTGTTAATTTCTATCCGGGCGGACAGCTCGGCGGAGATGTGGAGCTGATCGAGGGAGCACAGATGGGAAGCGTGGATATGTTTACCGGAGCTCCTACCTCCCAGGTCGGTCTGATTCCGGAGCTGGCGGTGCTGGATATCGGCGGCCTGTACACGGATGTGGACTCTGCCAATAAGGTCTTAGCGAGTTTTAAGGATCAACTGGAACCGTACTACAATAAGGCGGGCCTGCATCTGGCTACGATGTATGCCCCCGATTTCCGTATCCTGTCCAGCAACAAGCCGGTCACAACGGCAGCAGACCTTCAGGGACTTAACATCCGTACCCAGGAAAATAAGTACCATATGGCCTTCTGGAAAGAGCTGGGAACCAATCCTACGCCCCTGGCCTTTGGAGAATTGTATATTGCCCTTCAGCAGGGAATGCTGGATGCGGAGGAAAATCCATGGGCATCTATCGTGGGAGCCAAGCTCTGTGAAGTACAGAAATATGTTGTAGAGACAAACCATATTCCATTTGTCAGCACCTATGTGATGAACAAGTCAAAATATGACGGCATGAGCGAGGAGCAGAAGCTTGCCTGTGACCAGTTTGTGCTGTTCTGTGAGAGATACCAGTTGGCGGGAACCGCTGATGACGATGCCAGGATGTCCGAACTGTGCCAAAAGGATTACGGCATTGAAGTGACACCAGTGACGGATGAAATCAAGGAGCTGTACGGCAATGCATCCCAGGTTGTAATCGACATGATGAAAGAAAACATTGATCCGGCTTTTGTGGACAGCTATGTTGAAGCTGCCAGGGCAGCCGCTGAATAATACAATACATAATTAAGATAAGAGCCCGGCCCGGGGACGTGAAGCTGGCTGATGTGATTTTAACGGCGCACTCAGGGCTGGGCTCTTACTGTGGAAGGATGGTCAGACAGATGAGAGAAGTATCGGTTGAAAATGGAAAAATTCTCGGAATCCCCTGCGGTTGGCCGGGCATCACGGCATTTTACGGAATCCCCTATGCGGCTCCCCCGACAGGGGAGCTTAGATGGAGAGCGCCCGAACCGGCAGCAGACTGGAACGGCGTCAGGGACTGCGCCAGGGCATCGGCCAGGTGTTATCAGCTTGGGGTTGGAAAAGGAAGCTTTTATGAGAAGGAATTTTATCCCTGTGAGGAGGAAATGAGCGAAGACTGTCTGTACCTGAATGTATGGACGCCGGCACAGTCTGCGGATGAGAAGCTTCCGGTCCTGTTCTGGATCCATGGCGGAGCGTTTATGACCGGGTACGGCCATTCCGCTCATTTTGACGGGGAGCATTTTGCCAGAAAAGGCGTGATTCTGGTTACAATCAACTACAGGCTGAATATATTCGGATGGATGGTCCATCCGGAACTGGATCAAGAGAGTGAACATGGAGGATCGGGAAATTACGGGCTGTTAGATCAGATTGCGGCGCTTCGCTGGGTCAGGAGAAATATCGCTTCATTCGGAGGTGATCCGGATCAGATTACCCTGGCCGGACAGTCGGCCGGAGCGTGCTGTGTGCAGGCGCTGGTATGTTCTCCGCTGACAAAGGGCCTCTATGCAAAAGTGATCATGCAGAGCGGAGGCGGCCTGTCCCCATTCCCGGATATGGAATTCCCGAATCTGAAGAAAGCGGAAGAACGTACAAGTCTGGCTGCGCTCGGGGTCACTTCGATCGGGGAGGCGAGAGCGCTGTCCGGTCCGGAGCTGCTCAGACGGTGGAAAGAGACGATGCCGGGACCGGAGCTTCAGCGCGGGCCGGTTGTGGACGGCTATGTCCTGGAAAAGAGCATGGTGGATTGCTGCCGGGCCGGTGAGACGCCGGAGATGCCCTGCCTGATTGGATATACGGCGATGGAGGGCCTGGTTTTTGCCAGGGACAGGAGCCATCTGGAACAGGTGATGCAGGAGGCGCTGGGAGACAAGGCCGGGAATTATCTCGCCCTCTGCCCGAAGGACGGACCGGAATTTACCGAATACCAGAACGCCATGGCAACGGAACTGCTGCAGAGTGCGGCCGAGGCGTTTGCCGAACTGCGGGAGCGCCAGGGAAAGGGGGAAACCTTTCTTTACAGCCTGGAACGCATGCTTCCGGGGGATGATATGGGACCGTTCCATGCGGCGGACCTGTGGTATGTATTCAGGACGCTGATGCGTTCCTGGAGGCCGTGGGAGGGAGAGGATTACCTCCTGGCCGAGGCCTGCAATACCTATTGGGCGAATTTTGTAAAATACGGTACGCCAGGCGGCAAGAAAGACAGCGTGCTTCCAAAATGGGAGCCGTATCGGGCAAAAAAACCTCTGACCATGAGACTGGACAGACGGATTGAGATGTTTGAGAGACCCCGGAATGCCAGGGTGGAGTGCAGGAAAAAAGATTTGATTGCAAGATAGACGTAAAAAGATGCTCTTTTTTAAGGGCATCTTTTTGCAGCGTAAGTATTGTAGTTTTAAAATTCGCCAATCTCCATCCCGAATTCCCTTCGCAGGGAGGCGCACACCCCATTATGCACCCACCTTGTCAGCGGGTGATCCACAACGCAGAAACCGTGGCCGACACGCGGAGCGACAATGACCTCGCAGGGGACTCCGGCCTGGAGGAGGCGGTTTGCATAGGCCAGTCCGTCGTCGCGGAGCGGGTCATATTCGGCTATGATGATGCAGGTGGCGGGAAGGTGTTTGAGATCCCTGCAATACCCGGGCATGGCATAGTAATTGGGCATCCCGCCGTTATATCCGTTATCATTCAGGTAAATGTATTCCACCGACTCTTCGAAGGCGCCGCTGCTTAACGCGTACCGGCTGTTCTGGACGGTGGAAGTGAAGGTCTCGATGGTCAGGGGCGGGCAGTTGAGAATGCTCATCGCAATGTTCGGCCCTTTGTGGTCGCGGGCATACAGTGCCAGGCCCGCCGTCAGGTTGGCTCCGGCGCTGGTGCCGTGGACCGCGATGCGCTCCCTGTCGCCGCCCAGTTCGCCGCCGTGTTCATAAATCCAGTTCAGGGCCGCGTAACAGTCCATGAGGGGAGCGGGGAAGTGGACCTTGTCATTGCAGAGACGGTAGTCTACGCCGATCACGATGCAGGGTGTATGCTGGGCCAGATAGATGCAGCGGTAATTGTCTATGTCCAGACTGCCGCCGACAAAGCCGCCGCCATGAATTTCCAGAAGCATCGGGGCGCGTTCCGGCAGGTTGGCCGGTGTGTAGACACGCAGGGTAAGCGGATTCCCGTCCGGGCCGGGGATGGTGATGTCCTTCATGGTCATTCCTTCCGGAAGATCGTAGCCGCTGATATACTTCCTCTGTTCCTCACGGGCTTTTTCCTTTTCCTCTTCCGAACCGTTGGCAATGATATCATAGAGATTCAGATGGTATTCATAGCCTGGATAAGCGTTTGCATTCATGATAATAACCTCCTGTTTACCAAAGTATTTTTGAGCGGCGGTTCAGGCGAGATGAAGATGAC
>CATWBR010000176.1 GCA_958349075.1 uncultured Clostridium sp. | reverse complement strand
TCTTACAAGTGATTGACAGGGATTTTTCTGTTTATAAGGTAAACGAAATACCGGCGGATCTGTTAAAAAATGAATTTACCTTTATCGGAACTACAGATAATGGGTTATCTGTTATAAGTGAAACACGTTTTATGCCCAAAGATGCCGTTATTTACGAGGGCGGCTGGAAATGTTTCCGGATTGCCGAGGACGCATCCTTTGAAAAATACGGTATGATAGCATTTCTTGCAAATATCATCGCGGCGCAGAAGACAAGCACCCTGGTGGTTGGTACCTATGATACGGACTATTTATTCATAAAAGAAGAGAAGTTCGACGAGGTGGTCCGGGCATTGAAGGAGAATGGCTGCACATTTGTCGCTGCTGTTCACACCGTGTCCAGTAACCATTTGTCTGACAGCAGAACCGAGTTTTCTCATTTGAATTGCAAAGACCGGTAAAATGTGGTAAATTATAGTATATTTTAGCAGAGGGAAGGAGCACCGATTATGGATAAGGAAGTTTTAAGCTATGTTGTTGAACAAACACACGTATTAATGGATGCAGAGTCATGCAGCAGTGAGGCAAGAACAGCAGCTCAAACCTGGCTCGATGCCGTTGGAACTGACAATGAGGCCGCAGAGACAAAGAAATATATCGAAGAGCTGGAAGCAGACATTATGCCGGTCGACAGTTTAATCGCTTTCGCGGAGTCTGAAACCGGCGCTCAGCTTTTCGGAGATGAAGTAGCCAAAGGTGTGGCTGCCCATGGAAAAGAAATCAAGGCTGCCGGGGCGAAATTCTGTGACTGCCCGGCCTGTGCGGCGGCAGAGGCAATTCTTTCAAAGAAGGACGCTCTTCTTTAAGTAAACAAAACATAAAAAACCAGTACCAGATAGGCCAACGGGCATCAGTCAGAAATGGCTGGTGCCCGTTTTCAGGAGGCGGCAATGAAGCAAAAACCAGAGAGGCTGGGAACGGGAAAAACCATTCTATTTTATGCGCTTCCCGCTTATGGGCATATTCACTCGAACCTGTATTTAACCGGACGGCTGGCTCAGGCTGGATTCCGTGTCATTTATTATTCAACGGAACACTACAGGACGGAGATAGAGGCGAACGGCTGCGAATACAGGGCTTATCCGCTGGGGCAGAAGACAATTGATACCTCGGACGGAAACAAGCTTTTAAAGCTGTACCGGCTGATTCTTGAATATACACGCGATATGCTGCCTGTTCTGCTTGCAGAGGCAAAGCAGGAGAGGCCGTGTCATATTATATTTGATTCCCTGGCCCTGTGGGGCAGGGCGGTGGGGACATTTCTGGCGGTACCGTCATTCAGTTTTTACAGTATTGCTGCCATTGACCGGATCGGAGGGAGAGCCTTTTTCTCATATGCTTCCGGATTTACCGCCGGTTTTCTGCGGTATGCCAAAGAACTTCCCCGGGCGCTGCGGGCACGGCGTCAGTTGAGGCTGAGCTATGGATTAGAGAAACTGGGGTTGCTGCCCGTCCTGATGAACAAGGGAAACCGGAACCTGATGGGTTACTCCAGAATGTTCCAGCCCGGAGGCAGGAAATTCGGGGAGAATTATGTATTCCTTGGCCCCTTATCTCCTCATATGAAGAACATCCGGACCAATAATTTCTTCTGTCCGCAGGATAAGCTGATCTACATCTCTTTGGGAACCGTATTTAACCGTGACAGGGAACTGCTGTGTGAGATACTGAGGCAGTTTGGCCGTGGAGAGGGAGCCGGCTTCCATGTGGTCATGACCTGGAATATCAAAAATACGGATCGGCTTCCGGATAACTTCATTGTCCGCCCGTTCGTAAACCAGGGAGAAATACTGAGGCATGCGTCTCTTTTTATTACGGCCGGCGGGATGAACAGCATCCATGAGGCTCTGTATTACGGCGTTCCCTGTCTGATGTGCCCCCAGCAGGGAGAACAGCTTTTAAATGCGAAAAGATTCGAGGCGATGGGCTTTGGAAGGATACTGAAGAAAAAGACGGATTTGTATCAGGAGGCCATGGCTGCCATGGCTTTGAAAGACACATGGAGCGGGGAGCGAAAGAGGACGGCGACGGCGGTTCATGTGGAGGAGGCACTTTATTTATTTGACGGAAGCAATCTGACGTAAGAGGAAAGGAACAGGCCGTATGAAAGATACCATTCTGATCACAGGAGCTACCGGATTTCTGGGCGGATATCTGGTTAAACGCCTTACAGGGGAATACCGGGTTTTAGCCCTTGGAAGAAACCGGGAACGCGGAGAGGAGCTTCAAAAGCTGGGGGCCGAATTCTGCCCCGGCGATTTCACGGACCGTAAAGCCTGCGAGACCTGTTTTCATGGCGTCCGGTATGTCATCCATGCCGGCGCCCTCTCCACGGTGTGGGGGAAATGGGAGGATTTCTACAGGACGAATGTGGCGGGAACCGCTCTGGTGGCGGAACTCTGCCTTGAAAACGGCGTTGAGCGTCTCGTGTATATCTCATCGCCCAGTATCTACACGGAGAGGCATGACCGCTATGGAATCCGTGAGGAACAGGCGCCGGAACAAAACGATTTAAACTTCTATATTAAATCAAAGCTGATGGCGGAACAGGTGATCGGCAGAATACATGATAAGGGACTGGAAACCGTAATTCTCCGTCCCAGGGGGCTGATCGGAATCGGTGATACCAGCCTGGTTCCCAGACTTTTACGGGCGAACGGGCGGATTGGGATTCCCCTTATGAGGGACGGCCGCATCACAGTGGATCTGACCAGCGTCGAGAACGTGGCGCAGGCCTGCCGTCTGGCCCTGACTGCGGCGAAGGCGGATGGAGAAGTGTTTAATATTACAAATGGAGAGCCGATGGAATTTCGGACCCTTCTGGAATCCTTTCTGGCCGCCATTAAAAAGCAGCCTCATTACAGGAGACTGCCCTTTAAGGCGGTCTACGGCGTGGCCGGGGCATTGGAATGGTTTTACAGGACATTCCGTCTGCCCGGTGAGCCGCCGCTGACAAAATACACGGTGTGTACCCTGGCATTTTCCCAGACCATGGATATCAGCAGGGCAAGGGACATACTGGGCTATGAACCGGAGAAATCCCTGATGGAATCCATTCAGGAATATGGGCGTTGGTGGAAAGAGAAAGAGGACGCACCGCTGATTAGGCTTCCCAAAAAACAGGAGCCGACCCACAGGCTGCCAAAACCGCCTTCGCTGATTGACGGGGTAAAACTGTATCACTGCGGTTCCTGCACCAATGACCTGCACCTCCTTTTCCGGGGACATCCCGGAGAAAAGAGAGAGTTTCCGGCAATGGCGGCCCTGATACGTCACAGGCAGCTTGGAAACATCCTGTTTGACACAGGATATTCGGAGGCCATCTATCGGGGAGGTATGTTCCATAAATTATACCGTCTTCTCAACCCGGTCCATATAAGTCCAAAACAGGTAATTCATGAACGGCTGAAAGCCGATTCCGTCAATCCGGAAAGCATCGGAACCATCATTCTGTCCCATGCCCATCCGGATCATATCGGAGGACTTAAGAAGTTCAGCGGATACCGCCTGGTGGCCTCGGCCCGGACTATGAAGACGCTTGACAAACCGGGAATCAGGGATCTGGTGTTTACGGAGATGCTGCCCCGGGAAAGTGATGGGGTGAGCCGGCGGGAACCGGAGAACCGGCTTACAAAACATTTTCTATGCCGATATTTTGAGGAGGTTTATGATCTGTTCGGGGACGGCAGTCTCATCGGTGTGGAGCTAAACGGGCATTGTCCGGGGCAGATGGGCCTCTGGATACCCGATTTTAAGCTGTTCCTGGCCGCGGACGCCTGCTGGGGAGATGATCTGGTCCGCGACACGCTCAGGATGAGAGTGATTCCGCGCCTGATCCAGAACGATTTTACGGCGTATAAAAAGTCTCTCCGGCAGCTTTGCAGGCTGAGGCGGGAATATCCGGAAATGAGAATCGTATTTTCCCATCAGAGGGGAAGTGAGGAAACTTATGGCTGACCAGCTTTCCGTACTGAAATATTATCTTTACTACAAATACAGAAAGCCGTTTTCAGACAGGAACTCCCTGGAGAGATGGCAGAAAGATAAAATCAGGAAGCATTTAAAGTACATAGCGGACCGCTCTGCCATTTACAGGGGCGTGGAACAACTATCCTCCTGTCCGGTTACGGACAAAACATTCATGATGGAACATTTCGATGAACTCAACACGGTCGGAATCGGAAGAGCGGAAGCTCTCGGCTTTGCGGTCCGGGCAGAGCGTGAACGGGAATTTACGCCGAAGCTCCGGGGGGTGACGGTAGGACTCAGCTCCGGCACCTCAGGGAACCGAGGGATTTTCCTGGTGTCGGACGATGAGAAAAACCGCTGGGCGGGATACATCCTTGCAAAATTCCTTCCCGGCAGTATCCTGGGCCAATACTCTATCGCATTTTTTATGAGAGCCGACAGTAACCTCTATGAGGCGGTTAAATCTAAAAATATCAGGTTCCATTTTTTTGATATTTATAAAGACATGGAGGAGCACAGGAAGCGCCTTGAGAAAATCCGGCCCCAGATTCTGGCGGGACAGCCGTCGCTCCTTCTCATGATTGCGGAGGACATCAGACAGGGTAAGACGGTGATCCGTCCACAGACCGTTATTTCCATTGCCGAGGTTCTGGAACCGGCGGATGAGCGGAGACTTAAGGAAGCATTCGGACTTCCCGTGATTCACCAGGTCTACCAGTGCACCGAGGGATGCCTGGCTTCCACCTGTCCAAGGGGAACGCTCCATTTGAACGAGGATATCGTATACATCGAGCGGGAATACCTGGATGAAAAAAGGTTTGTGCCCATCGTGACCGACTTTGAACGGAAGGCCCAGCCCATCATCCGCTACCGTTTAAATGACATACTGGTGGAAAAGAAGGAGGCCTGCGCCTGCGGCAGCCCCTGTCTGGCGCTTGAAAAGATAGAGGGCCGGGAGGACGATGTCTTTTCTTTCCAAGGCAATGACGGGCGGAATGTGCCTGTATTCCCTGACTTTATCAGAAGGTGTATCCTCTTCGCGGACGGGGGAACGGAAGCGGAAAAGACGGGGATATCCGGGGATTACAGAATTGTGCAGGAGACAGACGGCCGCCTGACTGTATATGCCGATCTGACGGATTACGGAAAGCAGAGGGTAGTTGAGGAATTTTCCCTGCTTTCAAAGGACTGCGGTTTTGTCCTGCCAAGAATCAGCTTTATGGCATACGGCAGGGAAAAGGGCAGGAAGATGAAACGGGTGGAGAGGAAGATGTCTGGTATACAAAAGTAAGACACATTTGAAAGGGGTACGGATGAAGGAACGCAGGGTAAAAATTACCGGCTGGGGAAAGACCCTGGCCGCACATAAGATGGATTTTGGCGGACAGACCAGGTACCGGCTGGAACGCGGGGAAACTCTTTTGGATCTGGCGGTAAGGTCGGCAGAGAAGGCGCTTGAATGCGCGGGGATGGAGATAGGAGAGATAGACTGCATTGTTTGTGCCATGGCAACGCCGCTGCAGGCCATTCCCTGCAACGCCGCCCTGGTACATGAACGTCTCGCCAAAGGCCTTCAAATCCCAGCCATGGACATCAATACGACGTGTACCAGCTTTATCTCGGCCCTGGATGTAATGTCGTGCCTGATTGAGATTGGACGTTATAACAACGCGCTGATTATATCGGGCGATACGGCATCCGCGGCCCTGAATCCGGAGCAGACGGAGAGCTACGAGCTGTTTTCGGACGGCGCCAGCGCCTGTGTGCTGACAAAATCCCGGGAATCCGACCGTTCTAAAATCCTCTATAGCTGCCAGAGGACCTGGTCCGAGGGTGCGCATGACACGGAAATCAGGGGCGGAGGCGGCCTGATGCCGGCATTTTCCATGAATGACGGGAACCGGGAAGACTACTACTTTGACATGAAGGGAAAACGGATCCTCAAGCTGTCCGCCAAGTGCCTGCCCGGCTTTGTGGAGTATTGCCTTAATGAGGCGAACGTCGGCCGGGATGAGATCGATCTGGTGGTTCCCCATCAGGCCAGCAGGGCGCTTAATCTCATCATGCCCAGACTGGGCTTTAGGAAGGGCACCTATATCGACCGCGTCTCAGAGTACGGCAACCTGATCTCCGCCTCGGTCCCCTACGCGTTCTGTGAGGCCGTTGAGGAGGGGAGAATCAAACGGGGGGACATGATACTGCTCATCGGAACCGCCGCCGGCCTGACGGCGAATTTCCTCCTGATGAGGTTCTGATGCATCCCAGGCAAATTGAAAACCGATAATATGACAGAAAGGTAATCGCAGATTATGATTAACAGAGAAGATATGCTGGAGCTGACAAGACGGATGACTCTTTCACGGACATCCTTTACACGAATTGCAGGCTGTTATGTGGACAGGGACGGTGATTTTGACGGAAGTTTTAATACTAACTTTCTGAAACTTTCCTCGCCGGAACGGACAAAAAAGCTGGCGCTGGCAAAGGAAATCCCATTTTCAGCCACCAATGTGAACCTGAAGAGATATGAATTCCCCGAGGCGGTACGAAAGCCGGGCGGCATGTGGCAGTTACTGATGGCGATGAATGAATGCGGCTTGAAAAACGACGCCCTGATGGATACGTTTTACGACGTTATCATGGAGAACTATCACGCATCCTCCGGGTATGCCGTTCTCGTTTTCCACGACCGTTATGATATACCGGCAAAGGCATCCGACAAGGAACGCCTGTGGGAATCGGAAGAGGTATTTGAATATCTGATATGCGCCATCTGTCCCATGTCCGGGGAGTATGAGCCGGGCAAACCGGAATTTGGATTTTTATTTCCCGCTTTCACCGACAGGAGCGGGGATCCGAACCATATTGCCATATTCCACGCAGATGCGGGACGTCCCCACAGGGAACTGCTTCGAACCTTAGATGTGATTCCGGAAAAGGAACAGGATTATTAAAAAGGAGAGCACTAAAATGGAGTTTCAGAATGACGATTATTTTCGGATTACAGATAAAATAGAGGAGCAGGACAGGGCCGAAATCTATGCCGGATTACTAGAATATAACCTGGCCAGAATTGAAGATAAAAAACCCCGGGAGTTGGGTGTCTTTCTGGAGGATGCACAGGGAAAGAAAATTGCCGGACTGATTGGGGAGACGCATGGCAACTGGCTTATGATAAAATTTTTATGGGTGGATGCTATATTGAGAGGCCAGAATATCGGCAGCCGGCTGCTCAGGAAGGCTGAGGACACAGCCAGGGAAAGAGGGTGTAAATTCGTATTTTTAGACACCTTCAGTTTCCAGGCTCCTGATTTTTATAAAAAGCTTGGATACGGGGAGGTCTTCTTGTTGGAACACTACCCCCTGACCGGAAAACGGCACTATTTTACCAAAAATCTTTCATGATGAGGTCCGAATGGAAACATCAGACATAAGACATGGAACCGGAATTTAGATAGACGCAATGGAGGAAAAGGAATGAGAAAAAGGAAATTAATGGCGGCAGTACTTTTATGTGCAGTTTTTTCATGCAGTCTTTCCCCGCTGCCTGGCAGCAGTTTAACGGTGCAGGCCGGAACAAAAAGCGGAACAGAGTCACAGACATATCCTGATACGGTGCGTTGGTTCAATTCCGCCTATGCCCTCTGGTGTGTCCGCAACGGTGCGGATATCTCCAAACCGGGAGGCGGTTCACCAACGGATCCTGTCTATTCAGTGGCCCTCACGCAGGTGTTAAAACGTGACTGGAGTGTTACGGACCGCCGGAGCGCCGAGGAGAAGATTACCTGGCTGGAGACCGAGGGGCATAACAAAGCGCTTTTAAATTACTACAATGAGCATAATCTGGGGCAGTATGCAACGGATATTGATTTGAATGCATCCTGGGGAGACAACGGCCCCCAGAGCTCTATTTCCGACGGGGAGGCGGGCCGGCAGATGGCTGCCTACATGGCGTATAAGACCTATGGGGAAAATGCATGTGCGGGCTGGGATTTGAGCCGGGCCCTGATGCTTCTGGGCCAGTACTATGTGACCGGATATTATACTTATGAGGAGGCGATGGACAAATCGCTGGAAATTGCCAGGAAGGCACAGGCCATGTTCCCATCCTGGGAGGACTTTATGCAGAGCTATATTTACGGGTACGTCTATTGGAGCAAATCGGATCCCACTGATCCTCAGTCTGAGTTCCAGTACCGTGTCTACCTCTATCAGTCCCTGAATGCCATGGAGGACGGGCCTTATCAGCTCGACTGGTATACGGAACTGAAAAAGGAATGGTAAAATAAAAATTCGGAAGGCGCTTATTATGTACGAGAGAATGCTTAACAAACAGGAGACTCCC
This sequence comes from uncultured Clostridium sp., assembly GCA_958349075.1. Lineage (GTDB taxonomy): Bacteria > Bacillota > Clostridia > Lachnospirales > Lachnospiraceae > Otoolea. The sequence continues at coordinate 278 of CATWBR010000176.1, read as the reverse complement.
TCACTCGCTGATATGACATCCTATTGCGGTGAAACTGCCGGACTGTTTTCTTCACTGAATGAGTGGCTGACTAAGACGTATGCCACGGCACAGCAGATTACTTTTCCCTATGGGAATCAATATGGGTGGGGGATTGCCCACAGGCTGAAGAAAAAACTGATATGCAATGTTTTCGCCGAAAATAATTCATTTACGGTGATGACACGGTTATCCAATAATCAATATCAATCGTTATATGCACAATTACAGAAATACACAAAAGACTATATTGACAATAG
>CATWBR010000175.1 GCA_958349075.1 uncultured Clostridium sp. | reverse complement strand
CCGTATATTCAGTGAAATCTCAAATAATTTAAATAGAAATAAATTTTTATCAATTTTTTATTCCCATTTTCATGATTTAATGGTAAAATAGTAACAATAGTGAGTTAGGAGGTGCTGAATATGAAGATGATTATGGCAATTATCGGAAGCGAAGATGCGGATGATTTAGTTTACGAATTGAACCAGAATTCTTTCTTTGTTACAAAACTTTCCACAATGGGCGGTTTTCTGAAGAAGAAAAGTACGACGCTGATGCTCGGCGTTGATGACACCCGCGTGGAGGAAGCGATTACCATTATCAAGAAGATGTCAGGTACAAGAGAACAACTGGTTTACACACCACCAACTATGGCCGGGAACTGCTGCCCGACCGTCAATATGACGGTTCCGATGAATATGAAGGTAGGCGGTTCCACAATCTTTGTTATGAACGTAGAAGATTTCCAGAAATTTTAACCATGCCGCCGCGCGGTATGACTGATGTGTACCAGAAACAGGCCGGATGAGGCAGGATGCCATTCATCCGGCCTGTTTTCGGATAGGTGGGGATTGACAGCTATGTGAAAAACCTGTAAAATCTAATGAAAGCATGTACTTGCATGAGGAGTAAATATGGATACTACCAGTCAGAAAATTATTGATGCTACAATGAACCTGATCCGGGACAAGGGCTACGTTGCGACCACGACAAAGGATATCGCCAGGGAAGCCGGGGTCAATGAATGCACCCTCTTCAGGAAGTTCAAGAGCAAAAAGGATATTGCGTTGAGCGGCATGGAGCAGGAACAGTGGCGGGGCAGCCTGACCCCTGAAGTATTTCAGGACGTGGTGTGGGAACTGAAGCCGGATCTGGAGATGTTTATGAACGTCTATATGGATAAAATCACTCCCGATTTTGTCAACCTGTCCATCGGTCTGCGCGCTCCCCAGCTTTATGAGGAGGCGGCTCCCCTGATTATGAAAATACCGCAGGCCTTTCTCTCCTCCCTCACCGCCTATTTCGTCAAGATGGAACAGATGGGAAAACTGCCTCATCTGGACTTCGACAGCCTGGCGATGACGATTTTCTCCACTACCTTCGGCTACACATTTCTGAGAGCCTCTTTCGGAAATCAACTGTCTTCCGACTCCCGGAGCAATTTCGTAAAGAAGAGCGTAGAAACTTTTATTAACGGCATTCCAAAGGTATCCGATCTATAGCAGTAAAGCACTGGAAAGGCACTGCCGCATGGCGGTGCCAAAAAATCGCCGTATAAGCAAGCAAGTACATGCATTCAATTATTAAAGGAGGTATTCTATGATGATATCAGGCGCTCAATTATTTGTAAAAGCCCTGAAGGCGGAGCACGTTGATGTTCTCTTCGCCTATCCGGGAGGCCAGGCCATCGACCTGTTTAACGCCCTGTACGGGGAAGAAGATATTAACGTAATCCTGCCTCGCCATGAACAGGGCTTAATCCATGCAGCAGACGGATATGCCCGTTCTACCGGTAAGACAGGGGTCTGCCTTGTGACGAGCGGTCCGGGGGCCACAAACCTCGTCACCGGCATTGCAACAGCCAACTTTGACAGTGTCCCTCTCGTTTGCTTTACCGGCCAGGTTCCGGTCGGCCTGATTGGCAACGACGCGTTTCAGGAGGTGGATATCGTCGGAATTACAAGAAACATCTGCAAATATGCAGTCACCGTGAGGCGGAGGGATGAGCTGGGTCCCATTATTAAGAAGGCCTTCCTCATCGCGGGGAGCGGAAAGCCCGGAGTTGTCGTCGTCGATTTCCCGAAAAACATCCAGCAGGAACAGGGTACCTCCGACTATCCGGACCATGTGGAAATCCGCGGGTACAAGCCGAATACCTCCGTCCATGCGGGACAGATAAAAAAGGCGGCAGAACTGCTGGAGCAGTCGAAACGTCCCGTTTTCCTCGTCGGTGGAGGCGTAGGGATTGCACGCGCTTCCCGCGAGATGACGGAACTGGCCGAACTTACAAAAGTTCCCGTCGTCACCACCATCATGGGCAGGGGAGCCATTCCCACCTCCCACCCGCTGTACATAGGAAATCTTGGAATCCACGGAAGCTATGCCGCCAATTCGGCTGTCAGCCGCTGTGACCTTCTCTTCTCTATCGGAACCAGGTTCAACGACCGCATCACCGGAAAGATCGAAGAATTTGCCGGAAACGCTTCCATTGTACATATAGATATCGATCCCGCCTCCATTTCCAGAAATATTGCCGTCGACATTCCCATTGTAGCAGATGCAAAGGAAGCGCTCCATGCCCTGCTCGAAAAAGCTTCCCCTCTAAATACAGAGGCCTGGAGGTCCCGGATAGACGGTTGGAAAGAACGTTATCCGGTCTCGATGGAACAGACCGGATTAACTCCCCAGAAAATCATTGAATCCGTCAACAGGCTTTTCCGCCATGCCGTCATCGCCACCGATGTAGGGCAGAACCAGCTTTGGGCCACACAATTTCTGGCTCTTAATGAAAACAGGCAGATGCTGACCTCAGGCGGACTCGGAACCATGGGATACGGTTTTCCGGCCGCCATCGGTGCAAAACTCGGCAATCCCGACAAAGATGTCATTGTCATTTCCGGAGACGGAGGTATGCAGATGAACATCCAGGAGATGGCGACCGCGGTTGTATATGGACTTCCCCTTATTATCTGTATCTTGAACAACGGTTATCTGGGAAATGTCAGACAATGGCAGGAAATGTTCTTTGACAGGCGCTATTCTTCCACCTGCATGCGCCGCAGAATAAGCTGCCCCGTCTCCTGCAGTTCCCCGGGAGAAGAATGTCCCGGTTACACACCGGATTTTATCAAGCTGGCGGAAAGCTACGGTGCAAAAGGAATCCGCGTCGCCGATGAAAACGAGATAGAGAGCGCGCTGCTGGAGGCAAAGCTCAACAGGAGCGGCCCGACCGTCATAGAGTTCATCATCGGGCGGGAAATGAATGTTCTTCCCATTGTTCCTCCGGGAAATGCGCTTGGGGATATGATTCTTAAGAACGGCGATAGTCTGAAAAGCAGTGGATACAGTCTGAAAAGTACCGGATGCAGTCTGAAAAATACCGGATGCAGTCTGAAAAGCGGGGGTGAACAAGAATGAAGAAACGTTGGATTTGTCTTTTTGTAGAAAATGATATCGGCGTCCTTGCACGCATTTCCGGCCTGTTTTCCGGTAAATCCTATAACCTGAACAGCCTGACTGTCGGCCGGACGGAGGATGAGACCGTATCGCGGATGACCGTGAGCCTCACCAGTGACGACAAGGTATTTGAACAGGTAAAAAAGCAGCTCAACCGGAGCGTTGAGGTGATCAAGGTTGTGGATTTTACCGACATCGACATCCACATCAAGGAGCTCATGTTTGTAAAGGTCAAAAACTGCTCAGACGGCGACATGACGGAGATTTTCAGAATTTCCCAGGTTTACGGCGTCAAAATTATCGACTATACGCCGTCGGCCGTTTTACTTGAAAGTGTGGATACGGAGGAAAACAACGACGGACTCATCCGTCTTCTGGAGAGCCGCTTTATCAACCGTTTTGAAATTGCCAGAGGTGGAAATGTGGCCGCCCCTGCTATTGAAAGACAGCTTTCTTCCCGCTCCCTTTAACTTCGGAGCCGCGGCCGCAAAGTTAAAGGGAGGCCCAGCCGGGCAGCCTATGCTGCTGTATATTGGTAATAGGAATATTTAATGAAAGAGCATATTATTCAATTGCCTTGATAATTCCGCTTAGAACCTGATAAAGTAAATCCGCATCGATCGGCTTTGCCAAATGGCCGTCCATTCCGGCATCTGCATATCCAACAGGATCAGGTCGAAGCGCCTTGCATGATATGTCTCCAGCAGGGGCTTATTTTGCCCAGGCTTATTCCAACCGATAAACTTAATGCATTAGAACAGGAGCTCCTCCATTTTGGGTTTGAACAGGATGAACTGCGGCTCTCCTGCGCTCCGCCTTATCCTCCTGGATGAATAAATATCTGAAAAGGATGTCCGAAAATAGCGAGCGAAAAACAGGTGACATGGTATAATACTAAGTGGACATTATACCTGCGCATACCGGTTTCTATATTCACTGCAGAAATCCGGGCGCTATGTTTACTTTAATTAGGGAAGGATGAAAAATCATGACAGACAACGACAGCAGCCTGTATGCTGCGTTTAAGGCAAAGGACGCCCGGTTCGACGGCCGGTTTTTCGTCGGCATCTCGACTACGGGAATCTACTGCCGGCCCGTATGCCGGGCAAAGCAGCCCAAACCCGGGAACTGCACCTTTTTCCGGACCGCCGCGGAAGCCGAGAGGGCCGGTTACCGCCCCTGCCTTTTATGCAGGCCGGAACTCGCTCCCGGCACTTCACTCACGGACGCCTCCGCCAATCTTGTTTACCGGGCGGCCAGGATGTTTGAAAGAGACTGCTCAAGCGGGCTGAGTCTGGAAGAAATATCCGGAAGGCTTGGCTGTACAAGCAGGCATTTACGGCGCGTGTTCACAGCCGAGTATCACGTTTCCCCAGTTCAATATCTGCAGACGTGCAGGCTGCTCCTCGCTAAAAACCTGCTCACAGACACGGATCTGTCGGTTCTCAATGTGGCCATGGCGGCCGGTTTCGGCAGTCTGCGGCGTTTCAACGACCTTTTTAAAAAGCAGTACCATTTATCCCCCACAGCCCTTCGGAAACAAGGCGCCGAGGGAAAAAAAAGCAGCGGAAACCTTACGCTTGCCCTAGGTTACCGTCCTCCCTATCCCTGGGAAGAGATGCTTGATTTTCTCGGCCGCCGCACAATCACGGGCGTTGAAAGCGTAAGGAACGGTGAGTACCTGCGCACCGTATGTTTGGAAAATGCGGAGGGGAAACACTTCCCCGGATGGGTCAGGGTCGGCCACCGGCCGGAAAAAAACGCCCTAAGCGTCACCATCAGTGAATCCCTGCTGCCCGTGCTGTCACAAGTTCTGGCACGGATACGTCATTTATTTGATCTCTGTTGCGATCCGGATGCGGTCTATGAAACACTTCGCGTTATGAATAACATCCGCCCCGGCCTCTGTGTTCCCGGCACGCGTGTGCCCGGCTGCTTCAATGCCTTTGAGATGGCCGTAAGAGCCGTGCTGGGGCAGCAAATTACGGTGAAAGCGGCAGGCACATTGGCGGCAAGGATTGTTAATGCGTACGGAACGCCCTGCCGGACCGGAATTGAGGGGCTGACTCACCTTTTTCCAACACCGGAGGATATCCTGGCAATGGATGGCGATATTGCAAACAATTTCGGTGTGCTGGGTGTCACATCCGCACGGTCCGGCACCATTCTGGAACTGGCGCGGGCATTGGTTAAGAAAGAGATTGCTCTTGACCTCTGCACCCGGCCGGAGGAAGAGATAAAAAAGCTGACGGCCCTGCGCGGTATCGGAAACTGGACGGCACAGTACATTGCCATGCGCGCCATGGAGTGGCCCGACGCTTTTCTCGAAACAGACGCGGGCGTCAAAAAAGCTCTTCCGGGCCATACTCCCAAAGAACTGCTCGAAATGGCGGAAGCCTGGAGGCCATGGCGCAGCTATGCCACGGTCAATCTGTGGAATACACTGTAAGGAGGTACACGATGTACTATTCGACAAATTACACATCCCCCGCAGGGATTCTCACCCTTGCCTGCGACTCTGACGGCAGCCATCTTGCCGGACTGTGGATAGAGGGACAAAAATACCACGGTAAGTCCGTCTCCGGGCCGATGGAGGAAAACGACGGCATGCCCGTATTCGCCGCGGCCAAAAAATGGCTGGACCGGTATTTTGCGGGGGAGAAGCCTGCCGTTTCCGAGCTTCCGTTAGCTCCCATCGGAGGAGAATTCCGCCAGGGCGTATGGAGTATTCTATGTGAAATTCCGTACGGGGAGGTTGTCACCTACGGAGACATTGCCAAAAAAATGGCCGCCAGAATGGGAAGGAAAACCATGTCCAGCCAGGCGGTGGGCGGTGCGGTCGGGCATAACCCGATCTCCATCATCATCCCTTGTCACCGTGTTGTGGGCTCAAACGGCAGCCTGACCGGGTATGCCGGAGGGATTTCAACGAAAATAAAATTGCTGGAATTGGAAGGGGTTGATCTGTCCCGTTTTTTTATACCCGAGAAGGGAACGGCCTTATAAAAACCAAACCGTTTCTCAATAGCAGAAAAATCTGCCGCATCGAAAGGATGGCGGCAGATTTTCTGGTTCTTAATTCCGGTTTATTCAATTTAAAAATCTCACGTTTCTTTATTTAAATCCGCCCATTCCGATGCCAGTTGATATAATGAAACACCCGGCATTTCTCTGGACAGGGCTTCAATCGCCTCTTCTAAATGCAGACTTAATATTTCCCTGAAAAAGCGGCCTATCTGGCATCCCTCGGAGATCTTGGGATGAAACTTAAATAAGTCGTCCACATCATATTTTTCTACCGCCATATAAATGTCCCACAGCGTTATCTTCTTCGAATCCTTCGACAGTTTTGTAACGCCCTGCCTGGAGGACTTTTTCTTAATCGGAAGTGTTCTTTGAACTCTCCTAACTAAGAAAAAGTGCTGTAAATACAGCACTTTTCAGCATGCGGGTAACAGGACTTGAACCTGCACGGGGTTTCCACTAGAACCTAAATCTAGCGCGTCTGCCAATTCCGCCATACCCGCTCAACGGTGTAAGAATACACAGAACACATCTCCCACCTCTAAAACAGCACTATTATTATATAAGGGATCAGCAGGCTTTGTCAATCAAAATATGGTTCAGGGGTCCCTGCCTTCCGGTTTTATCCGGCTTCACACTTTTTTCACAAAGACGCCAAACTTTCAACACAATTATTGTGTAATATAAGAATCAGCAGGCAGGACCTGCAGTAATACTTTTTCATACTCCTCCGGCAGGATTCCCTCCTGCCGGATTCCTCTGTCCGTAACTTTCTTAAACCGTACAATAAATCCCCGTTATAATGCTCTGCTTATTCCGTCTGCCAGATTTCCAGAGCCCCTTTATTTCCCGGGCGCTCATGCCAGCATGCCCCCTCCAGGGGACCGCCATGTGTTTCATCAAAGTAATACCAGTCGCCCTGTTCGTCTTTTCCTACTACTCTGCCGTTCCATTTCTGCCATCCGGTCAGCATATATCCGTCCGCACCGAACAAATACCATCGGCGGTTGATCTGCTGCCATTCACCCATGGCATAATTGCCGTTCTCTTTGCGGTATTTATACCGGCCCTGACCGTCGTGTTCCCAGTCTGCTCCGGCTGCCCCCGGCTGGACCTGACTCCATGTTTTCATAAATACATCCGGTGTGCCGTACTTTTTCTTGATTCCAGCCGTACTGCTGCCCCAGTCCGGAAGCTGGAAATGCGGTTTATCTACAATGCTCTTCCAGTCGCCTCCCCACTCCAGGCCGACGGATTTTCCAATCTGTCCGACCTTGGTGAAAAAGTCCCCTGACTCATCATAGGCTCCCTTCCCGTCGTTCCGGTAGATGTCGAAGGCCGTTCCCCACTGGTGATAAGAACTGTAACTGCTTCCCGGAGCATTTGTCACAATACTTCCCGGCTTTGTCCGTCCCTGGGCATACAGGGCATCCTGCTCTTCCCTGGTCCGCAGCGTCTCCCCTATTTTAATCTTCAGTCCCTGCTTTTCGCACGCCTCCACAAGACGCGCCGCCTTTATCTGCAATTGCGGATGACACAGTTTAATATCTTTCATGACCTTAGCCTTTTTTATGTATCATATGCAGACAGGCCAAGGATTGTCCCTGCCTCTGACGGAACCGTTTTTGGCTGTCATAAATCTTTTTTATTTATCAGAAATTATAAACTATATAAAATATAAAAACACTCTTCCCTTTTGAAACTTTTTATGGTACAATATTGCTGTCTGATTGATAACATCAATCAAATCACGGGGCATTAGCGCAGCTGGGAGCGCGTTTGAATGGCATTCAAAAGGTCACGGGTTCGAATCCCGTATGCTCCATTTCTAAAAGGTCTGGTAGTTACCAGGCCTTTTTTGTATATGTTGATGTTCATCGCATCTGTTGATGTTTATTGTATCTATTGACGTACATCGTATCCATTGATATTCAACCTTAATCTCCACCTCGTCCGAATAGTTTTTCCGCATTCGCAGATACTAATAAGGACATCAGAGAAAACATTTCCGTATGGAAAGGATGGTGAATGCATTGAGAAATTTATATGATGACGGCAATATTCCCGAGATAGACATGCCAAAATCTTCCAACGCGACGTATGAGGTGCCGGATGAACTTCCCGTTACCACAGAGCCGCTTCCCGAATCAGAACGTCCGCGTAAGGATGGTCCTGGAGGAAATTAGGGAAACAGACAACAAGACACGCCATTACAAAGAAAAAAGCCGGTTTCCAGTGACTAAGTGCTCCTGGGAACCGGTTTTTGCCGTGCCTGGCCTGATTCAGACTGAACCCAGCCGCTTTTTTGGATATCCCCTTTTTCAGGTTGAAAAGAAAATTTGTTTTTTTCTGATTTTTTTGAAGTATATATTGAATTCTTTTTTGTCTGTGATATAATTAAGCACATGGGGACATAGCTCAGCTGGGAGAGCGCTGCGTTCGCAACGCAGAGACCGCGGGTTCGAATCCCGTTG
>CATWBR010000174.1 GCA_958349075.1 uncultured Clostridium sp. | reverse complement strand
TTCCGCCCTCCGGCCGTCCCGGCGGCGTTCTCATTCCTCAATTAAATCCTTATTTCCCTTCATACGTAATCAGAGCGTCCACCGGATAATTCTCCAGACGGTCCCTGCCGTGTAAACCTGCCAGTTCCATTACAAAACAGATTTTTACAACCTCGCCGCCCAGCTTTTCGATCAGTTTGATGATCGCTTCCGTCGTCCCTCCCGTGGCAATCAGGTCGTCCACGATGACTACCTTCTGCCCCGGTTTTATGGAGTCCTCATGCATTTCAATCACGGCGCTGCCATATTCCAGATCATATTCCATGGAAACCGTCTTACATGGCAGTTTTCCCTTCTTTCTCACGGGCACAAAGCCCTTGTGAAGCGCATAGGCAACCGGAACCCCGAAAATAAATCCTCTGGACTCAGGTCCCACCACCACGTCGAAGTCAACGCCTTCCAAACCCTTAAGAATCCTGTCTACCGACATATGGAGCCCGTCCGGATCCTGAAGAATCGTCGTAATATCCCTGAAAATAATACCCGGCTCCGGAAAGTCCGGAATACTTCTCACATAGTCTTCTAACTTTTTCATCTGTCTGCCTCTCTTCTCTAAGTTATACTCTTTTATTTTCTTTTTCATCTGCGGTTCGGAAATGACTCCCCGTGCCATTCTTCATCCAGTCTGTCATACGGCGTCGGTTTCCTGCGTTTCTTCCTAAACATCCATCCTCCCACTGCCAGGAGAATCAGAAGCAGCAGAGCCGAAGCGCTGATAACCGCTCCCAGCTTAAGCCCTTCCGGCATATACTGAAGAACTACCGTATGGCGTCCGGCCGATAGTTCAAGTCCCGAAAACGTCCCGTATATCTGTTTTATTGTCACAGGGTTTCCGTCTACCAGGGCCGTCCATCCTTTATCGTAGGGAATCGACAAGAACATGGTTCCGCCGTCCCCGGCATCTATATTCCCTTCCAGATAATCGTCGTCCCATACCCCGAGAATAAACGGGCCCGCATTCAGGCGCTCATAGACCGCTTTAAGTCCCTCTTCCTTAAACAGGTATGCTTCCGCATTCAGACCGTCCGAATTATCCTTATTCTCAAGCGTCACGGTCTCTCCCGCTTTACAGTAGCCAACCTCCACCAGATATCCCCGGTTCAGGCTGTCAAAGGTCTTGATGTCCTCCCTGGCCGCCATCTTTACGGACTTCACCTGATGGTTCATAACATAAATATAGTATTCCCCGTCCTTTTCGGGCGTGAAACTGAATGTGCCGCCGTCGTTCTCTCCCATCACCGTTTCAAATACGGGAGGCGTATCCAGGGCGTCACAGAGGTCGTTCTGGACGTCGATCGGATTCGGGAGATCCAGTTTCCATCCCGTCTCCATAATATCGGGCATCATAAAGCCCAGTGGCAGCGTATACGGATTTTCATAGAGAAAAGTCTCTCCTGAAAAATCCTTAAGCTGGATTCTGGGGTTTAACTGCCTGCTGTTGTAGAGCGCATATCTGACCGAAAACAGGGAGTCGATCAGCGGGGTGCTTCCGACAATGCTGTATGCATTGGTCGAACCCTCGCAGCCGACATTCTTAAAGAAGGAGGTCATATCGGCGCTGGCCACGGAGGAAAACAGCGAAACGGACGGATAATTCATCCAGGCCCCGTCATTCTTCGTCTTTCCATCCACCTTGTCCACACGGTAAAATCCATTCCCCGTCTTCAAATCTTTCGTCAGTTCAATGACGCCCTCATTATCCGACTTATAGGCCGAACGGCTCGTTGTCGTAATGCTGGTCACCGTTGTGTTGACCGCCGACTCCACGGCCACTACGGCCAGCGTAAGCAGCGCCGCTGTGGTCCGTGAGCGGCGGGGATTCTTATAAAAGTAAATCAGCCCGGCATAGACCGCCAAAAACAGGATTGCAACATAAAATACGATAAAATGGTAAGCCTCATCCTTTACAAACTTCTGTGCCAGCAGCACGTAGCAGACCGAGCCCCAGAAGGCGATGGCAACATGTTTCTTCGGCGTCTCGTCCAGATACATATAAGCCCTGTAGCACATGGAAAGTATCAGGAAAATATAAATAAAGGACTGACGGCACGGCAGGCTGTTCGGATAGTGGAAGCCATGCCAGATAAAGTTCAGCGCATTGATGGAAAAGCTGGCAAAAAACAGGAGCAGAAGCCCGCAGTATACCGCCTTTTCCTTCACCGGAATCTTTCTGCACGCAAGGTATAAAAGGAAGAACAGAAAGACGGCGACACCGCAGTAGATATTGGGCCAGTGATCCAGCCCGATCTCTGTCTGTACATTCCCGATATGGCGCGCCAGCATATCAATGATGGAGAAATACATCTCATATGTCTTCGGAAAGTTAAAATCCCCGGAGGCCGTGGTCTGAAGGGCCGCTATCTCCGGCAGCAGCACAAACGCCGCCAGCGCCCCGGCTATCAGCGAATAACCGCCAAACTGGACGAGACTGATAAAGAAATCTTTTACCCTTCTCTTTCCCTCCAGAATCAAAAGGCAGATAAAGTAGATTACCATAAACAGGCAGATCATAATGGAGATATAGTAGTTGGACAGAATGGAAAGGCCCAGGGTCACGCAGTAAAGCATCCCCTTCTTCTCCTTCACCAGCCGTTCCAGTCCCAGCATAATCAGCGGGAACAGAAGAATACAGTCCAGCCACATAATATTCCAGCTATAGGCCGCCATATACCCCGAAAGCGCATAGAAAATCCCGAAAAATCCCACGCCGAAATCCGAAGTCCGATTGTGCTTTTTCAGATAATAGGAAAAACTGAGGCCGCATAAGCCGGTCTTAAACACAATCATGTACGTCATAAATTCAATAATATATTCTTTTGGACAAAGAATTACAAGCCAGTTGAGGGGGCTTGCCAGATAGTAGGCATAGAGGGCCGCAAAATTGACACCCATGCCGATATCCCAACTGTACAGCAGGCTGCCGCCGCTTCTCAGTTTATGATGGAACTCCGAGAAGAATGGGGCGTACTGATGATACATATCCGTCCGCAGAAAGCTCTCCTGACCGAACGGGAATATTCCTCTCTGGGCAAAGATGACAACAAGAACAATGACCGGTATAAAAAATGCCGCTATCAGTCCGTCCGAAGGATGCAGGATCCCGCCGGAAGCGGCAGGACGGAACTCCTCTTCCTCCTCATCCCGGCCGTCTGAATATTCATCGGAAAAATCCTCCTGATCCTCATCCGGATAACCGTCCTGTATATCATCCTCAAACAGGTAACTCTCCGGGGACGGATCCTCATCCGGAAGTTCTTCCGGCTCCTCTTCCATTCTCCTGTCCGGATCTTCTTTTAAATTCTCTTTTGGCATGTCTTCCTGTTTCTCCCCGTATCCAGGTTCTTCCGGTATTCCCATCTCCTCCCGGGTGGCCGTTTCTTCCATATAGAGAGGTTCCGCCTCCGACATTTCACGCGGCTGTTTCCAGGCCTTTACCCTGCCCGCGCCGGTACGTCCTGTATCCTGTTTTTTCGCAGAACTCTGCAAAGACGGTTCCTGCGGCTTCCGTCCCTTTCGGTTCTGTTCATCCCTGGTCTGTTCATTCCAGTCCTGTTCCGTTATTTTTTCATTCCTTATTTTCTCATCCCTTATATCCTCATCTTTTATATTCTCATCGCTTATTTTTTCATCGCTTATTTTTTCATCGTTTATTTTTTCATCATTTATTTTTCCATCGTATATTTTTTCGTCCCTTATACTATCGTTTCTGCTCTTCTCTTCCCACGTATCCTGCCCGGCAGCGCATAGCTGCTGTTCGGCCTGCAGCGATTCCTCAATCTTTTCAGCGGGCAGCCCGGACTGAGCCCCGCCCACAGCGGGCTGTTCCGTCTTCTCCCGCGCAGTCTGCCTGCCCGCCGACACCTGCCCCAGCACTTCTTCAAATTCTCTGGAAATTCCGGATATTTCATCCCTGTCCATAGCTTCCTCCAAAACGTCAGTTATTCTCCGCTGTCTTTTTAAATATAAATAACTTGCTGAATATATAATTCAGTACCAGCGATATGGCCGACACTGCGACTTTTCCAATCCATTCATTCCATCCCATCACATCCACGATTACCACCATCGCAACCACGGTGAATGCCCCGGTCAGCGCACGGCAGGAGACAAAGGAGACAAATTCCTTTCCCAGCTCCTTCGGCCGGAATGTATAACTCTGAAATACAAAAAGTTTGTTTGTCACAAACGCAAAGATGACTGCCGCCGCCCAGGATGCGATGGAAGACAATGCAACCGAATGGCCGAACCATCTCATCAGCGGATAAACAAGCCAGTCCACCGCCGTCGTAAGGACGCCGAAAATAAAGTAGGATACCGTCTCACGGTTTACAAACCTTGCCCACAGTTTTCCCATTTTTTCATTTAACATATCAGATTCCTCATAATTTCCCTTATTTATACCGGTTCTCACAACCGATTTACCTGTCTGCGCAGGGTTCGCTGCAAAATGCCGCTTTTCAGGCAATTATCTTTATTTTATATTAGCCCGTCTCTCTTGTAAAGGTTTACACCACTTCCTGACGAAATTTGTAAGATTTACGGTTCCATTCACAGGTGGGATCCCGCGAGGTATTTTCGGGCGCTTTTCGCACGAAAATCCCGAGTTACACGGCGCGAAACGGTAACGGTTTATGTTAAAAAACAGGACCTTAAAAACGAAAAAAATTGTATGGGCCGCCGGCATGGCAATGCCCATACAATCTCATCATATCACATATTGCTCAGAAGCAGCTTATTTCATCCCATTGAGATATTTGTTAACGCTGACAATCTTCACACAGAGAGCAAACAGTTCCGTAGCAGTGATAAGATCCTGAAGCGGCGGATAGGACGGAGCAATACGGATATTGCTGTCATGAGGATCCTTGCCGTAAGGATAGGTGGCTCCTGCCCCTGTCATCACAACGCCTGCTTTCTTACACTTTGCCACGATATCTTTGGCACAGCCGTCAAGAGAATCGAAGGAAATAAAATATCCTCCCTTCGGGCTGGTCCAGGTGCCGATTGAAAGCCCATCCAGTTCGCGGGCGAGGATGTTCTCCACTGCCTCAAACTTCGGTCTTAAAATCTCGGCATGTTTGCGCATATGCTCCACCATACCGTGGATGTTCTTAAAATAGCGGACATGGCGGAGCTGGTTCACTTTGTCATGGCCGATGGTCTGCATTCTCAACTGCTTCTTGATGTCTTCCAGGTTATTGTGGGATGTCGCTATCGCCGCAATACCGGAACCCGGGAAGCTGATTTTTGATGTGGAGGAAAACTTGTAAGCCAGATCCGGATTACCCGCTCTCTTGCACTCGGCCAGGATTTCAATCAGGTTATCCTGGGCATCGTCATATAAATGATGCACGCTGTATGCGTTATCCCAGTAAATTCTGAAGTCGGCCGCCGCCGGTTTCAGTCTTGCAAAACGGCGTACCGTCTGATCGGAATAGGAATTACCGGTCGGGTTTGAATACTTCGGTACACACCAGATGCCCTTGATGCTCTCATCGGTGGACACCAGGTTCTCAACAACATCCATATCAGGACCGTCTTCCGTCATCGGTACATGAATCATCTCAATGCCAAAATACTCGGTGATGGCAAAATGTCTGTCATAACCAGGTACGGGACATAAAAATTTCACTTTATCAAGCTTGCACCACGGAGTGTTCCCCATTACGCCGTGAGTCATGGAACGTGAAATTGTGTCGTACATAATATTCAGGCTGGAGTTTCCGTAAATAATAATATTATCAGCCGGAACTTCAATCATGTCGCCAAGCAGCTCTTTAGCTTCTTTAATGCCGTCGAGTACACCGTAATTACGGCAGTCTGTACCATCTTCACATGTCAGGTCGCAGTCGCTGCTCAGGACATCCATCATTCCCATGGATAAATCGAGCTGTTCCACGCTTGGTTTTCCGCGCGACATGTCAAGTTTTAAATCCTTCCCCTGAAATGCGTGGTACTGGGCAGACAGGTCTTTCTTAAGCTCCAACAACTCTTCTCTCGTCAATTCGCTGTATGGCTTCATCCTCAAATTCCTCCTTAATCATTCCAATATCTGTTTTTTCGGCCCCTCAGGCACGGCCTGTATTTATTTCCAAACAATCACCGAAAAGCAGTAAGATAATGATAGCATAAATACAGAACGCCTGACAAGCGGATTTTTGTATAAATATGTACCGTTTTTTGGCGAAATAATAATAACATTGACATGTTTCCCTGCTGAATGCTATAATGCTGGATGCTGTAATTGTTAGCACGCTAATTAACAGGAGGATAAAAATGTCAGCTACAGCTATGTCAAATGAAAATAAAATGGGTACCATGCCCGTCAATAAACTGCTGGTTTCCATGTCGCTTCCCATGATCGCGTCCATGCTGGTCCAGGCCCTTTACAATGTCGTGGACAGTGTCTTTGTCGCCCAGATCAGTGAGAACGCACTGACGGCAGTTTCACTTGCCTTTCCAATCCAGAGCCTTATGATCGCGGTGTCCTCTGGTACATGTGTCGGCATCAATGCCCTGCTCTCACGCTCCCTCGGCGAAAAACGCCAGAAGGAAGCCAACCTTTCAGCCGCCAACGGCGTATTCCTGGCCTTTGTCAGCTACCTCGTTTTTGCACTGATTGGAATCTTCGGTTCACGTCTGTTCTTTGCGAGCCAGACGGAAAACGTGGAAATCATTGAATACGGTACGCAGTATCTCACCATCTGCCTGATTTTCTCCTTTGGTATTTTTATGGAGATGACGTTTGAGCGTATCATGCAGTCCACCGGACGGACCATCTACAGCATGGTGACCCAGGGAACCGGAGCCATCATCAATATTATCCTGGACCCGATTATGATTTTCGGACTCTTTGGTTTCCCGCGTCTCGGAATTCAGGGAGCCGCCATCGCCACGGTCACGGGCCAGATTATCGCAATGATACTTGCCATCCTTTTTAATCATAAGAAAAATCATGATGTTCAGCTCTCTGTCAAGGGATTCAGGCCCGACGGCCGCATCATCGCAAAGATTTACGAGGTGGGTGTTCCTTCCATTGTCATGCAGTCTATTGTATCCATCATGACCTTTGGTATGAATAAAATTCTTATCATGTTTTCCGAGACAGCCGTTTCTGTCCTGGGTATTTACTTCAAGCTCCAGAGCTTCATATTTATGCCTATTTTCGGATTAAATAACGGTGTGATTCCGATTGTTGCCTACAACTACGGTGCAGGAAACAAAAAGAGAATTATGGATACCATTAAACTGAGCACCTTCATCGCCATCGGAATTATGCTGATTGGCCTTTTCATTTTCCAGTTGTTCCCGGAATGGCTGCTGATGCTTTTCAACGCCTCCGATCACATGCTGGAAGTCGGCGCACCCGCGCTGCGCATCATCAGCACCAGCTTCCTGTTTGCAGGCTACTGCATCATTCTCGGTTCCGTTTTCCAGGCGCTGGGCAACGGAATCTACAGCCTCGTCGTATCGGTGGCCAGACAGCTTTTCTGTATCCTGCCCCTGGCTTACATATTCGCCAAAGTGGCGGGACTTCACGCTGTGTGGTATTCCTTCCCGCTGGCAGAGCTTATCTCCGTCACGTTGACTACAATTCTGTTCAGAAGAATTTATGTGAATAAGATTAAGCCTCTTTCCTGATAGGGGATGGGGTAGGCCCCGGGATTTTTGTATCTCCCTGTACGGCTGTCCGATGTCTGAAAAAGCTGCCGCCCAGACGGTGTATCCGTCCAGGCGGCAGCTTTTTTGTATGTCTTTGTGAGTTCTTTTGTACGTTTTTGCGGGTTCATCCGCTCAGTCCTTAGTCCTCTCTTTTTCCGCCCTGCATCCCATTTATAATCTCTTTTATTGTGATATCCGGATGTTTGTACCTGTTTCTCTTCCGGGTAACATTTCTCCACTGAATGGCTCTTTGGGGGCAGCAGTTAATGCATGCGACACAGTGCTCACATTTATGCAGGAACTCCGGTTTTCCGTTTTTTAAGGTTATATTGCCGTTAGGACATATTTTCTGACAGATTCCGCACCTGGTGCACGTATCATCGACTCTGAACCCTCTGTCCCTGTTTAGTTTAAACCCTGTATAAAGCTTATAAAACAGTCGGTCCCCGGCGCGATACCGGAAGGGAGCATTGAAGGTTCCTTTTTCAATTTCCCCGGCCGCTGCCAGTGCTGCCTGATCCGCCTTCGGGAGTCTCACGTCCGCTAAGTGAACCCGCGGATTATATTCCTCCACAAAATTGGCAACTGCCAGGATTTCTCTGCCGTAATTTAACTCCACGCCTTTCTTCTGAAGCAATCCGGAGACATGTCCCAGGACTCCTCCATGAATTTCACCGTATGTCGTAATTGCAAAGACATAAGGTGTCTTCTGTACAATCTTCAGTTCCGCGATAAAATCCGCAACCGTCCTGGGCACTCCCCAAAAATAAGTAGGAAAAACCAGGCCAATCCTGTCCGCCGTACAAACTTCGCCTTTGTGCTGCACCATCGGATACAGTTTGGCTCCCAGTCTCTCTGCAATAATTCCGGCGGCCTTTAAACTGTTTCCCGTCGCTGAAAAATAATAAACCGCTGTTTCCATGTTGTTTCTCCTCCCGTCTTTATACCCAATTATATCAGTGTACAATAT
>CATWBR010000173.1 GCA_958349075.1 uncultured Clostridium sp. | reverse complement strand
GGAAAGTACGTCCTATGAAATAAAAACGCTCCGCGAGGATCGCACTGCGGCGGATAGGAATGATGCCGCCAAAGCGAACCGCCGCAGGCGGAGAATCCCGCACACGGGATTCTTTATTTTTTAACGGGAAAGTGATCTTTCTCCAACATTTGACAAATATATGCTCAGCCATTAGAATTGAAAATGACGGCAGGCATTTTTCTCTTTTGAAAAAGAGGGCAGAATTTGCGGCCGTGCGGCGAAAGGAGCCTTTATATTGAAGAAAATCAAAAACCCTCTGTTGACGGTAACCGCAATTTACATCCTGTGTTTTGTTTTTCGTTTGGCAGAGTATTTTATTATCCGTACGGATCAGACTTTCTGGGGAGAGGCTTTTTTGCATAAGCTGATGGGCATCCTTATACTGTATGCTGCAGTGAAGGTTTTCTCCTCCGGTATGGAATACATAGGATTTACAAAAAAGGGTGTTTTTACTCACCTTGCGATGGGGCTTTTGTTTGGCTTTGCCATGTTTGCGCTTGCCTATGGAGCGGAGATTATGCTGGCCATATCCCGGGGGAGTTTCCGGTCGGTGCAGTTTTACGTCAGCAGTTACGCGGTGGACGGCAACAGGGGAAACCAGACCGGTATGCTTTTTTTTATCATATGCATCGTGGGCAATGTCCTGAATGTGCTGATGGAAGAGGGAGTATACCGTGGGCTGTTCCAGAAGATTCTGGAGCAGAAATACACGTTTATCGTTTCGATGCTGACAGCATCCCTGCTGTTTGGACTATGGCATGTGGCGGGCTCCATCAGGAATTATTACGACGGGCTGAGCAGCGCCGGAGGTATGGCGGCGAATATAATGATGCTGGTGCTCACAAGCGGCCTGGGCGGTGTAAAGTTTGCGCTGCTGACTAAGATGACGGGATCACTGTACATGGCCATGGGCGATCATTTTGTAAATAATACGATTGTCAATCTTCTTCACGTCACATCATTGACAGGGGCGGATGAACTGATGTTTGTCAGGATGGCAATTGCCCAGAGCCTTTCATTCCTGATTGTTCTCCTTTTTTATTTCAGGTTAGATTTTTAATACATGCTGCCGGGCATAATATGCATATTACTTAAAGTATCCGCAGCAGGCAGGGCATAACGGCACACGGCGGTGTGCGTTTGCCCTTTTTCAAATATTATTACAGGATACTGCCGGACCGTCCGGGTCCGGTAATTTCCCTAAGGAGGTAAACTATGAGTTCCGGAAATACTGATAAGAAGAGACTGGGAGCTTCAGAAGCTGATTTAAACAGAACGGGCGACGGTGCGGCGCCGTCAGAAAAGAAGGAAATGCAGGGAGATGCTGCAAAGAAGGAAATGCAGGGAGATGCTGCAAAGAAGGTAATGCAGGGAGGCGCTGCAAATAAGGAAATACAGGGATATACTGCAATGAAAGACGGGGCGGAGGATACGCGGGCTGAGGATAAAGAGGCCGGGAATGCCGGGCAGATTAAGCCGGATGATACCCCGCAGAACGATACCCCGCAGGCCGAGCCGGGGGAGATTGCAAAAAGAGCGCAGGAAATCAAGGATAAGGCCGTGGAGATACAGAAGAAAAAAGCCGTCAGAAATCTGATTACATTTTCGGCCGTCCTAATCTCGGCAATATTGCAGGCTTTTGTTATACAGGCATTTATCAGACCGGCGGAACTTCTGTCGGGCGGATTTACCGGCATCGCCATTCTGATCGATATGCTGACCTCTACATTTGGAAGAAGTTTTCCCACATCGCTGGGCATGCTGGCCATCAATATTCCGGTGGCGTTTATCTGCAGCCGCAGCATCAGCGTGAGATTTACGGCATTTTCCCTGTTCCAGGTCTTTTTAACAAGTGGATTCCTTCAGTTTCTGCATTTTGAGCCTCTGTTTGACGATCCGGTGCTGAATGTGATTTTCGGAGGATTTTTGATGGGAATTTCCATCGTCATTGCGCTCAAGGGCAATGCATCCTCGGGTGGAACCGACTTTATCGCACTCTATGTCTCCAATAAAACTGGGCGCTCCATCTGGGGACAGGTTTTTATTGGGAACTGTGTGCTCTACTGCATATTCGGTATGTTGTTCGGCTGGATGAATGCGGCTTACTCCATCCTGTTCCAGTTTATTTCCACAAAGACAATCTCGACGTTCCATCACAGATTTGATCGGGTGACTCTGCAGATTACGACGGAGAAAGCGGATGAGATGATGGATGCCTATATCAAAGTCTGCCAGCACGGAATTTCCTGTGTGGAAGCCGTGGGCGGATACAGCAGAAAGAAGATGTATGTACTCCATACGGTTATTTCTTCGTATGAGGTAGATGACATTATCAGGCTGATGAGGGAAGTGGATCCCCATGTGATTATTAATGTGTTCAAAACAGAACAGTTTTACGGTAAGTTTTATCATGCCCCGATGGAATAAATGCGGCAGGAACGGCGTAGCATACTGATGCCATGCATCCAGACCGCCGTCCGGCTGCCGGGTGAGGTGAGACAATACTGAAAAAATAAGAGGTTTATGGTATGGACGGTAATGAGAGACGTGAATTTATAAGAACCGAGCTGATTCTTGGAAGTGACGGTATGAGCAGTCTTAAGACGGCCGCCGTGATGGTTTTCGGCATAGGAGGAGTGGGTTCGCACTGCGCGGAGGCTCTGGCCAGAAGCGGGGTGGGGCGGCTGATTTTAATCGATAACGACGATGTTTCGGAGAGCAATATCAACCGGCAGTGTGTGGCTTACCACAGCACGGTGGGAATGAAGAAGACAAAGGTGATGGAAAAGATAATAGGGGAGATTTGCCCCTCCACCCAGGTGATGACCTTTGAAACCTTTGTCCTGACGGATAATATTGAAGAGATTTTCAGGAAGGCGGGCAGCGTGGACTACATTGTGGATGCTGTCGATACGGTGACGGCGAAGCTGTCGCTGGCGGAATATGCGAAGGAGAAGGGCATTCCGATCATTTCATCCATGGGAACGGGCAATAAGCTGCATCCGGAGATGTTTCGGATTGCCGATATCTCTGAGACTTCGGTCTGCCCTCTCAGCAGGGTGATGAGGAAAGAACTGAAGAACAGGGGAATTACAAAGCTCAAGGTGCTCTTTTCCGCGGAGAAGCCGGTGACGCCGGATGCAGAGCTGGAAGAGCGGCTGATCAGGGAAGAGATAGCGGAGAGCAGTTCACGCCGTTCTGTACCGGGCAGCATTGCCTTTGTGCCTCCTGTCGCAGGTCTTCTGATTGCCGGCGAGGTGGTCCGGGAGCTGGCAGGTGTATAAACGGTGACGAAATATAAACGGTAATCTTGGGGTACGGAGTAGTTACCCAGGCAGATATTATGGGAGGGAAGAAAAGTGGATACGAAGCAGGGGAAAAAGAACGGCAGCATTCTGATGACAGAGGGCGTTATCTGGAAACAGCTTGTGCTCTTTTCAATTCCGTTGTTAATTGGTAATCTGTTCCAGCAGCTATACAATACGGTGGATTCCATCGTTGTGGGACAGTTTATCGGCCGGGAGGCGCTGGCGGCAGTCGGTTCCAGCACGCCGATTATCACTCTGATTATCGGTATGTTTATGGGAATTGCAGTTGGAGCCGGTGTTATTATTTCCCAGTATTACGGGGCGGGAAGTGAAGAGAAGATGGGATGGGCGGTCCATACGTCCATTGCCCTCAGTATTATCGGCGGCCTGCTGCTGAGCATTGCGGGAATCGCCTGTTCACCGCTGATTCTGGGATGGATGAGGACGCCCGAGGAGGTCTTTGGCCCTTCCGTCCTTTATTTCCGGATTTATTTTCTGGGTTCCCTTTTTAATCTTTTATACAATATGGGGGCCGGTATCCTGCAGGCTGTGGGAGATTCCAGGCGTCCTCTTTACTATCTGTGCATTTCATCCGTGGTCAATATTGTACTAGATATTCTATTTGTTGCCGGTTTCCACATGGGCGTGGACGGCGTGGCGTGGGCGACGATTATTTCCCAGCTTGTGTCTGCAATCCTTGTAATGTCCGCTCTGATGAGGACAAAAGACATGTACCGTCTGGGAATCAGAAAAATCAGGATCGACAAACGGATGATGAAACGGATTCTGAAGATAGGCATTCCAAGCGGAATCCAGCAGTCTATTATTTCACTTTCCAACGTCGTGGTCCAGGCCAATGTCAATGTCTTCGGAGCCGCGGTTATGGCCGGATTCGGAGCCTACAATAAGGTGGACGGATTCGTGGTGCTGCCGATGCAGAGCTTCTGCATGGCGGCCACGACATTTACAGGCCAGAATATCGGCGCCAGGAAACCGGAACGAATCCGCGAGGGGATCAAACAGGGAATCATCATCTGTGCGGCCGTGTCCGCCCTGCTTTCCGTGCTTTTGTTCTTTGAATCGGAACGGATCCTCTCCATCTTCTCATCGGATCCCGGAGTAATACAGTACGGAATGGTCACAATGCGGATCCTGGTTGGATTCTATGTGGTGCTGGCCGTCCACCAGATTCTGATGGGCGTGATGCGCGGAGCGGGAAAATCCATGGAGACTATGCTGATTTCCGTTGGAAATATGTGCGTATTGAGAATGATTTACATAAAGCTTGTAATTCCGGTCCTGCCGAGCTATGAGGCGGTGCTCTGGTGTTATCCTCTGACCTGGATTACAACGATCCTGATGGATATTATGTATATGAAATGGGGAAAATGGATGCTGCCGGGAGAAAGTAAGGGGGAAGTTAGTTGAGAGGCGAGGACGCTTCTGTGAGATGAAGGCCGGGGGAGTGGGAGGTTGTTTATGAGTCTTCAGTCCCGGTTTGCAGGGTGTGGTGAGGGGGAATCCGGAGAAAAAAATTCCTGCGAGGGCACGCTCCCGCTTGTGAAGCGCACAGCGGATGCTAGGCTCGAAAGAACCTCGCCAAGCACCGGCGGGCTTCCATGTCCCCTTCGGAAAGTTTTTCTCCTCCTTCCCCGGGCAGGTTATCGACGGGACTGAAGACTCAGCGAAGGTGTGGCCCCGGCTGGCTGGGAGTCGTGGGGGAATCCGGGAAAAAAATTCCTACGGGGACCCGCTCCCGCTTGTGGAATGCACAGCGGATGCTAGCTTCGTGAGAAACCTCAGCAAGCACCGGCGGATTCCAATGTCCCCTTCGGAAAGTTTTCTCCCTCCTTCCCCGGGCAGGTTGTCGACGGGACTGAAGACCGGGAAGGCAGCGGCCCCGGCCGTCATTGTCAGAGGCTGATTGTATCTTTCATCAAGTGAGGGAAAGCACTGTTGCGGCCACAAATCAGCGCCGCAGACCATTTTACGGAATAGCGACACCCTTCGCGTCTTCAGTCCCGGTAATAAGGGGAGAGATAGAAAGAGTATGTTACTGTGAGCAGGTTGTATTCCGCGAGGTGTTTTTTGTGAGTGCAGCGTAGCGTAAGTCACAGAAAACCCGAGGGTTGCGGCGCGGAACGGTGGTTTTTACCGTTTCTGTGCATCGCGAAGCGTGTTGCTGGGCACGGAGTGGACAGTAACCAAAATGATTCCGGAGGGAACCTGGGAGTCCATCGGCACTTACCGAGGTTTTTCACGAGGTTAGTGTCCGTTATGTACTCCAACGAGCGCAAGCGTTTCCCGCAGGAACTTTTTCTGCCCGGATTCCCCACCCGCGACAACCTTCCGCCTGGGACTGAAGACTCACACCCCTCCCCATTAAAATAATACCCAGCGAAATGTCCGAATCTTAAAAGAAATTTGACATTTACTGCCAACTTAACTAGAATAAAGAAAGTTTATACTTCAAATAATATAGAAACATCGATCGGAACCTGCAAAGGAGATATGTGATATGAAAGACGGATTTATCCGTGTTGCGGCGTCAACACCGGAAGTAAAGGTAGCGGATGTAGAATTTAACAGAGAGCAGATTTGTGCCGGAATTGAAGAGGGCAGGGAACGGGGGGCCAAAATCATGGTGTTCCCTGAGTTAGTGCTGACCGGTTATACCTGCGGAGAGCTGTTTAACCAGAAACCGCTGCTCTCAAAGGCTAAGTCGGAGCTTGAAAAGCTGGTGGATTTTACGGCGGGGAGCGATATGCTTGTATTTGTGGGTGTTCCCTGGGAATATAACAATAAGCTTTATAATACGGCGGCTGCTATCCAGGATGGGGAGCTTTTAGGCCTTGTTCCCAAGATGTCGCTGCCGAATTACTCGGAATTTTATGAGATGCGCTATTTTAACCCGGGATTTGAAAAACCGGTGGCGGTTCCCTGGAAAGACGGCTATGCTCTCATGGGAAGCCGGATTTTATTTAGCTGCGCCAATGTGGATAACCTGGTGATAGGAGCCGAAATCTGTGAAGATGTCTGGGTTCTGAATCCGCCGAGTATCGCTCATGCCGCTGCCGGAGCCACGGTGATTGTCAACTGCTCCGCCAGCGATGAGACGACGGGTAAGAGCGATTACAGGAGAAGCCTGATTTCAGGGCAGTCGGCAAGGCTCCTCTGCGGTTACGTGTATGCCAATGCAGGCGAGGGTGAATCCACACAGGATCTTGTTTTCGGAGGACAGAATATTATTGCGGAAAACGGCACAATGCTGGCCGAATCACACCGCTTTGAGAATGAAACAATTTACGCGGATCTCGATTTGGAGCGCCTGGAGTGCGAACGCCGCAGGATGACAACCTACCAGACAAAAGGACGTGAGGATTACGTCTTTATTGACTTTAATCTGCAGGAGGACGATCGGGAGACGGAGCGTGAGATTGATCCGTCTCCATTTGTGCCGCACGGTCTGGAAAGCCGGAATAAGCGGTGTGAGGAGATTCTCTCCATCCAGGCGATGGGACTGAAAAAACGTCTGAAACATACAAACTGCAGGAGCGCCGTAATCGGCATCTCCGGCGGTCTGGATTCCACGCTTGCACTGCTCGTCACGGTCAGGGCGTTTGATCTGCTGGGCCTTCCGAGGGAAAATATCATCTCTGTTACGATGCCGTGTTTCGGCACAACGGACAGAACCTACAATAATGCCTGTTATCTGACGAAAAAGCTGGGCGCCACGCTGCTGGAAGTAGATATCAGGGAGGCTGTAACCACCCATTTCAGGGATATTGGCCATGATGTTTCGGTTCACGATGTGACCTATGAAAATTCCCAGGCCAGGGAACGTACCCAGGTGCTGATGGACCTTGCAAACCAGTATAACGGCATGGTCATTGGAACCGGCGATATGTCGGAACTAGCTCTCGGGTGGGCAACCTACAACGGCGACCACATGTCCATGTACGGTGTGAACAGTTCCGTTCCCAAGACGCTGGTGCGCCATCTGGTGCGCTATTATGCCGATACCTGCGGGGAGAAGGAGCTTTCCGACGTGCTGTTGGATGTGCTTGACACTCCGGTAAGCCCGGAACTTCTGCCGCCGCAGAAGGACGGGGAGATAGCCCAGAAGACGGAAGACCTGGTGGGGCCGTATGAGCTTCATGATTTCTATCTGTACTATATTCTGCGCTACGGATATCATCCTGGAAAAATTTACCGCCTGGCTCTTAAGGCGTTTGACGGGGCATATGATAAAGAAACGATTTTAAAATGGCTGAAAGTATTTTACCGCAGATTCTTTAACCAGCAGTTTAAACGCTCCTGCCTCCCGGACGGTCCGAAGGTGGGTTCCGCCGCGGTTTCACCGAGAGGCGATCTCAGGATGCCGAGCGACGCCAGCAGCAGGCTCTGGCTGGATGAATTGGAACAGATTGAGGCATAATAGGATAATAAGACAGAGCCAGGCCTGTTTTAAAGCTGTGAATCCTAATGTCACGGAGGATACGAATGATTACAAGTACGGGAAATAACCATGTAAGGGCGGTGTCTGCGCTGGTTAAAAAGGCGAAGGCCAGAAGGGAACAGGGCCTGTTTATCGTGGAGGGGGCGAAGATGTTTTCCGAGCTTCCCAAGGAAAAGTTAAAGGAAACCTATGTTTCGGAGAGCTTTCTGCGCCAGCACCGAGAAAAGGCGGCAGCGCTTTTAAAAGGAATCCATTATGAGGAGGTGTCCGACGACGTAATGAAATATATGTCGGATACGCAGACTCCACAGGGAATTCTGGCCGTTGCAGAGCAGTTCTGCCATACTCTGGGCGAGGTCCTTAGAACGGGCGGAGAAGAAAGGGGAAGACCGGCCCTTCTGATGATTCTTGAGACGATCCAGGATCCCGGCAACCTGGGCACTATCCTGAGAGCCGGGGAAGGCGCCGGCATCACCGGAGTCGTTATGAACAGCGCGACGGCCGATATCTACAATCCAAAGGTAATACGGTCCACGATGGGTTCCATTTACCGTGTTCCGTTTGTCTATGTGGATGATCTGGAAAAGGCCCTTGTGATGATTAAATCAAAGGGAATCCGCCTCTATGCCGCCCACCTGAAGGGAACCGGTAATTATGAGGATGAGGACTACCGCAAAGACACGGGCTTTCTGATAGGGAATGAGGCGGGCGGCCTCTCGGAGGAGACGGCGGCAATGGCGGACTGTTATGTAAAGATCCCCATGGCAGGGAAGGTGGAATCCCTCAATGCGGCGGTTGCAGCCTCTGTTCTCATGTTTGAAGCCGCAAGGCAGAGAAGAAATTAAAAATTTAATAAAAAATTCGTTTATAGTTTAGAAATGAGTAATAAAAATGTAAGTTTAGAATATTCAGCCATATATTGATAAATGTCTGAAAAAATAATATAATAGTACCAAGGA